>NZ_NEJZ01000019.1:0-173032 GCF_002113215.1 Pseudomonas sp. B15(2017) | reverse complement strand
AGTGGGGCGAATTATAGAGACTCAGAATCTGCCGTCAACACTTAATTTGAGTTTTCTATCAACCTTAGGAAAACGCCGCTTCTATATAGACGCGAACGCAGCGAGTGCGCACTATATTGCCCAATACACCAGCTACCTTCTCGGATGATGCCTCGCAATGAACGACCAACCCCGCAGCCTTGCCTCAACCCTGTTCCCGGTTGGCCTTCTATTAATAGCCATGGCATCAATCCAGTCCGGCGCCTCGCTGGCCAAAAGCATGTTCCCCATCGTTGGCGCTCAAGGCACGACAACTCTGCGCCTGATCTTCGCCAGCATCATAATGCTGTTACTGCTCAAACCCTGGAGAGCGAAGCTGACGGCAAAGTCGCTACGCACAGTGATTGTCTACGGGATGGCCCTAGGCGGCATGAACTTCCTGTTCTATATGTCATTGCGCACTGTTCCGCTCGGCATTGCCGTCGCCCTGGAGTTCACTGGCCCACTGGCAGTCGCCATCTATGCCTCACGTCGCGCGATCGATTTTCTTTGGATAGTTCTGGCGGCCATCGGATTGCTGTTACTGATACCGACCGGCGCCACCGAAGCGGGTATCGATCTGATCGGTGCAGGCTATGCGCTGGGAGCTGGCGTTTGCTGGGCACTGTACATTCTGTTCGGTCAAAAGGCCGGCGCAGATAACGGCGTGACTACTGCGGCGCTTGGCGTGATGATCGCAGCCCTGTTCGTCGCCCCCATCGGCATCGTCCATGCCGGAAGCGCACTGCTGACACCCGCATTGATCCCGATCGCGATCGGGGTCGCGATCTTGTCCACAGCCCTTCCCTACACACTGGAAATGATCGCTCTCACCCGCATGCCCGCCCGCACCTTCGGCACGCTTATGAGCATCGAACCGGCCTTTGGCGCACTGTCGGGCCTGCTATTTCTTCAGGAATACCTTTCTTTGTCACAATGGATGGCGATCCTGTGCATTATTCTGGCCTCCGTCGGTGCGACCATGACTATGGGCAGCACTGCCAAACCCGCGATCGCGGCAGATTGAAACGGGATTGAACGAAGATCTGGCATTTGGCGCTCATTTAGGCCATGTTTAGCCTCGCAACCCAATGCCAGACATGGATTTTTTCGGATAGGGACATCAGAACGCTTCAAGCGAGAGCGCATACAGGCAGACCCGAGCGCCAGACTCGAGGCCGCCATAAGGACGGTAATGAAACGAATTTTGATACTGATCGCCATACTCGCCATTGCAGGCTGTGCGGCGACGTCGAAAACCCAGGTCAAGCATGGCAAGAAGGGGCTGCACATCAACTGTTCGGGGCTATCCTCCTCTTGGGACAAGTGCTACACCAGCGCCGCAAACTCTTGTGCACCGAAAGGCTATAAGGTCATCGCAAAATCAGGTGATGCCGTGGAGGAGCCGGGTGATTACCCCTTCGGCCTCAATCCTGCCGGTTACACCAGCCGCAGCATGATCGTCATCTGCAAATAGGCCGCCACTATTGCGCTCGCGTAGCGGCGAGCTGGTTCCCGATCTCTTCATGACAGGAACTCAGCACCCGCTGCTGAATTTTTGGCGACGCCAGCATACGCGCCACCACCAGCGCCCCGACACATTGCGACAGAATCGCCCAGGCCAGGCTGTCGCTTTCCAGAATCTGCGCCCAACTTTCCTGAAGCTTACAAATCCACAGTTCGGCCTGTTCTCGCACAACAACATCCGACCGCGCAATCTCGGCGCCCAGTGCAGGCAATGCGCAGCCCAGCTCAGGTTGCTCGACATGAGCCATGTTCAGATACAGTTTCAGGCATCGCTCCAGCCGTTCCCGATCTTGCGGACCCTGCCCGCCCAAGCGTTCCAGACTCTGGCACAACTCGCGCTCGACGATAGCCGCAAACAACGCGTCCTTGGACGAGAAGTGGCTGTAGAACGCCGCTCCACTCAGGCCGATCGCCTTCATCAGTCCATCGACACCCATTGATGAGAACCCGTTTCTTTTCGCAGAAAGCGAACTGCTTTGCAGGAGTTTCTCTTTCGTTTCCAGCTTGTGACCGGCGGAGTACCGCATGTATTTGTCCCCACAATTGAGTGCCTTGACGCTCAGCGGATCCTAGCATAACGTTCGTTCACTTAACGATCGTTTACTAAAGGGATCCACCCATGAATAACAAGAAGGTCGTATTGGTTGTCGGTGCAGGTGATGCCACGGGTGGCGCCATCGCCAAGCGCTTCGCCAAGGAAGGTTTCATCGCTTGCGTCACGCGCCGCAGCGCCGACAAATTGCAGCCGCTGGTGGAAGCCATTCAGGCGGACGGCGGGGAAGCCCACGGGTTTGCCTGCGATGCACGTAAGGAAGAAGACGTGATAGCGCTGATCGAAGATATCGAAACCCGCCTGGGCCCGATTGAAGCATTCGTTTTCAACATTGGTGCCAACGTTCCTTGCAGCATCCTCGAAGAAACCGCCCGCAAGTATTTCAAGATCTGGGAAATGGCCTGTTTTTCCGGATTCCTCAATGCCCGCGAAGTCGCCAAACGGATGGTGACCCGTAACCGTGGCACCATCCTGTTCACCGGCGCGACTGCAGGATTGCGCGGTGCCTCAGGCTTTGCCGCATTCGCCGGGGCCAAGCACGGTATTCGGGCTCTGGCACAGAGCATGGCCAGGGAGCTTGGCCAGATGAACATCCACGTCGCCCATGTCGTGGTCGACGGCGCCATCGATACCGACTTCATCCGCGACAACTTCCCCGACAAATACGCCACCAAGGATCAGGACGGTATTCTCAATCCCGACCATATCGCCGAGAACTATTGGTATCTGCATAGCCAACCCCGGGACGCCTGGACGTTCGAACTGGATCTGCGTCCATGGAATGAGCGCTGGTAATTCCCCTCCCCGATAACAAAAACAGAGTGCAGCGAACATGAGCAAAACCGTGGAGTTTTATTTCGATCTCGGCAGCCCCGCCACCTACCTGGCCTATACCCAGCTACCAAGGATCTGCGCCGAAACCGGCGCTCATCTGATCTACATTCCGATGTTGCTGGGCGGCGTCTTCAAGGCCACCGGCAACGCATCGCCGGCAATGATCCCGGCCAAGGGTCGTTACATGTTTCAGGACCTGGACCGCTACGCCAAACGCTACGGCGTGCCCCTGAAATTCAACCCGCATTTCCCGATCAATACCCTGATGTTGATGCGCGCAGTCACCGGTATTCAACTGCGTCATCCCGATCGCTTCCAGACATTCATCGATTGCCTGTTTAAAGCGCTGTGGGTTGAAGGCCGTCCTCTCGATGAGCCGGCAACCGTTGCCGCCGTGCTGACCGAACATGGCTTCCAGCCTGAAGAGGTACTGGCATTGACCAATGATGAAGCAGTCAAGGCTGCACTCAAGAACAATACCGAAACCGCCGTGAAGCGTGGCGTCTTCGGTGCGCCGAGCATGTTCATCGACAACCAGTTGTTCTTCGGTCAGGACCGGCTGGACTTCGTGGCGCAAGCCCTTCGCTAAATCTCCACCACCAGACGCCCCTGAGCTGCCTTCGTTGCCAGCAGCTCATGGACTTCCCCGGCAGTTTCCAGCGTAAACCGACGCGGATCGAGCAACGGGCGCAATTGGCCGGACTCAATCAAGGCAGCAGCCTGTCGCAGGATCTCGCCATGATGCTCACAGCCTCGGCCGGTCAGTAACGGCAGCAAGGTGAACACTCCCGAATACGTGGCCCCACGAAACGACAACGGCGCCAGACTGTGCTGCCCCCAACCGAGACAGCTCAGCACATGCCCGCTATAGATCCGTGCTGCTTTGAAGGATGCGTCCAGCGTCTCGCCGCCGACCGTGTCATAGACAATGTCGAACCCTTCCCCCGCCGTGAACCTGGCGACATAGTCCTCCACCGAGTTCTCTCGATAATCAATGAACGTCGCACCGTAGCCTTCGATGATCGATCGTTGTCCCGCAGAACCCGTGGCATAGACTTCAGCACCGAATGCACGAGCCAGTTGAATGGCCACATGCCCGACACCGCCCGCACCACCGTGAATCAACACGTTGTGCCCCACCCCCACCCGAGCCCGATCCACCAGACCTTCCCAAGCGGTGATCAGTATCAATGGCAAGCTTGCGGCCTCACGTGAGCTGAGGTTCAAAGGCTTACGCGCCAGCAGTCGTGCGTCCACCACTGCAAACTCGGCCAACGATCCTTGCGCGCCGCCAATGCCCGTGGCTAACGCATACACCTCATCGCCCGGCGCCCATCCCTGCACGCCCTCACCCACTGCTTCGATCACACCAGCCAGATCCAGTCCCAACACTGCCGGCAACGGTTGCCGGGCATGGGCGGCCTGCCCCGCACGAATTTTCAGATCGAGCGGATTCACACCGCTGGCCTTGATCCGCACCAGTACCTGTCCAGCCCCAGCCACAGGCCGTTCCAGGGAAACCAAGCGTAACGGCCCATTGGCCTGGTCCACCATCAGGGCTTTCATGTTCAGTGAGTCAGTCATTTCGGTCATTCCTGTCGGAGAAAGTGAAACCATGTTCCCGCAACAGGCCTATGCCGATAAGAAGCCAAATGACTATAGTAAGCATGCCGAATTGGCATGAATGAGGCGCTTTATGGACAAGCTAAACGCAATGGCCATCTTCGTCCGGGTAGTCGAACGCGGCAGTTTCTCTGCCGTTGCCCGGGAACTGCACACCACCCAGCCGACTATCAGCAAAGTCCTGCGCGCCCTTGAAAATCAATTGGGCGGCAAGCTGATTGCCCGTAGTACGCGCAAGTTGTCACTGACCGATGAAGGTCAGCGGTACTACAACGAATGTCGAAATATCCTCGCAGCCGTGGATGCCGCCGAGCAGCGTTTCCAGTCCGGCAGGGAAACCGTGGCCGGTTCTCTACGAATCGGCTCATCCGTCAGTTTCGGCCGTTTGCAGATTGCCTCGCGACTGGCGGATTTTCTGCAACGCTATCCTCAGGTGCAGGTCGACCTGCAACTCAGCGATCAGAATCTGGATCTGGTCAGTGAAGGCCTGGACGTCAGCCTGCGCATCGGCGATTTGAACGACAGCGGCATGATCGCCCGACGCATCGGCACCACCCACCGGCTCACAGTGGCGACGCCCGATTACCTGCGACGCCAAGGTCACCCACAATCACCTCAGGATCTCGCGCAGCACAACTGCCTGCAATTCAACCTGCTCAGCACTCAGAACCTGTGGACCTACGAGAAGGATGGCCAACATCACGACGTACGCATCCAGGGCAATGCCCAGAGCAACAACTCCGAAGCGATCCGCGAAATGGTCTTGGGAGGACTTGGGATTTCGCTGTCACCGGTCTGGCTGTTCAGCGAGGATTTGAAGGCCGGTCGGGTGATCGCCCTGTTGCAGGACTACCAGACCCGATCATTGCCGATACACGCCGTGTCCCCGGTGAACCGTCGCCAGTCCGCCAGGGTCAACGCGTTTGTCGACTTCATGACCCGGGCGCTGGCTGCAGCGCCCGAGCTTCAACCGATCAGATAGCGGCAGTACGCGTCTTCAACCATTCCAGTGCCGCGCCATCAAGCAGCGGGCTCAGACGCTCGCGCACTTCGGCGTGATAGGCGTTGAACCACTGTTTTTCTTCCTGCGTCAGCAACGACGGTTCCAGGCAACGGGTATCGATCGGGCACAGGGTCAGGGTTTCAAACTTGAGGAACTCGCCGAATTCGCTGCTTCCCGCTTCAACGTTCATCGCCAGGTTCTCGATCCGCACACCCCAGCGGCCCGGACGATACGTGCCCGGTTCAATGGAGGTGATCATCCCCGGTTGCATGGCAGTCTGTGGTGCTGGCGCCGCCTGATAGGCAATCACCTGCGGACCTTCGTGAACGTTGAGGAAGTAACCCACGCCGTGGCCGGTGCCGTGGCCATAATCCACGTTCTCGGCCCAGATCGGCGCGCGGGCAATCGCATCCAGCAGCGGCGACAGAATGCCTTTAGGGAAATGGGCGCGGGATAACGCGATCACGCCTTTCAGGACGCGGGTGCAGTCGCGTTTCTGCTCTTCGGTTGGCGTACCGACCGCCACCATCCGCGTGATGTCGGTAGTACCACCCAGATATTGGCCACCGGAGTCAATCAGCAACAAGCCGTCACCCTCGATCACCGCGTGCTCTTCCGGGGTGGCGTGGTAATGCGGCATCGCACCATTGGCGTTGAATGCGGCAATTGTGTTGAAACTCAGCGACACATAATCCGGACGACGCTCACGGGCTGCCGTGAGTTTTTCATCGATGGTCAGCTCGGTTATGCGCTCGCGCCCCCAGGCCGATTCCAGCCAGGTGAAAAACTCGCACAGCGCCGCGCCATCCTGCTCCATCGCCTGACGAATATGGGCGGCGTCTGCCAGGCTCTTCTGCGATTTGGCCAGTGTGGTCGGGTTCAGGCCTTCGACCAGTTTCACGCCACTGTCGAGGTTGTCCAACAGACCGCTGGTCACCCGCGCCGGATCCACCAGCAGGCTCGCGCCACTCGGAATCGCACGCAGGGCATCAGCGATTTCGCTGTAGTCACGCACGGTCACGCCGTCTTTTTCCAGCACGGCACGCAACTCTGCATCGACCTTACTCAGTGCGACAAACAGCGTGGCCTGCTGCTGGCTGATCAGCGCGAAAGAAACGAATACCGGGTTGAACGACACATCGCCGCCGCGCAGGTTGAACAGCCAGGCGATGTCGTCGAGGGTGGCGATGAAATGCCAATCGGCGCCGCGCTCCTGCAGGGTTTCGCGCAGTTTGGCGAGTTTCTCGCCACGGCTGACTGTCGCCTGCGGTGGCAGGTGCTGGTAGATCGGCGCATTCGGCAGCGTCGGGCGATCGCTCCAGACTTCTTTCAACAGGTCGATGTCGGTACGCAGACTGGCGCCCCGCGCTTCGAGCTTGCTGCCCAGCGTACGCGCCGACGCAACCGCCATCACCGCACCGTCAACCGCGACCACGCCACCTTCCGGCGTCTGTTCGGCGAGCCAGTCCAGCGGGCTCGGCTGACCCGGTTGCAGTTTCACCAGTTCGATGCCGCTGCCCTTGAGTTCCTTGGTCGCCTGTTCCCAGTAGCGACTGTCGGCCCAGACCCCGGCGAAATCGGGGGTGACAATCAATGTACCCACTGAGCCATGGAAACCCGACAACCATTGCCGGCCCTGCCAGTAACCCGGCAGGTATTCCGACAGGTGCGGGTCGGCGGACGGCACCAGCAACGCGTGGATTCCTTCGCGGCGCATCAGTTCACGGGTGTGCGCGAGGCGCTGGGGAACCGTTCCATCGGTCAAAGTCTGGGTACTCATCATGTCTCCTGCCAATCACTTCATCGTTATTGTTCGGTGCCGTTCCAAGACGGCGAGTTAAAGCCTTGTCGCCCAGAATGCCGGAGCACTGGCGCAGGCGGTCTTGATCAGTTCTACAGCCTTGTCGACGTCTTCGGCAGTGGTGAAACGGCCGAGGCTCAGGCGAATCGTGCGCGCCGCCAGATGCGCATCGTGCCCCAGTGCCAGCAAGACGTGGGACGGCGCGTTGCTCGCGGAATTGCAGGCCGAAGTCGCGGAAAACGCAATTGAATGACTCAGCGCCGCCGGGTTGAACTCGCCTTCGCTGAAGGTCAGGCTCAAGGTGTGCGGGATACGTTGAGTACTGCTGCCGTTGAGGCGCACGCCGGGCAGGCTCAACAGTTGTTCAAGCAGACGTTCGCGCAGCGCGACGATGGTTTTCTTCTCGTCATCAAAAGCTTCGGCAGCCAAGGCAAACGCCGAGCCCATGGCAGCAATCTGGTGAGTCGCCAACGTACCGGAACGCAAGCCGCCCTCGTGGCCACCACCGTGAATCTGCGCCTGCAAGCGCTGTTGCGCACGCGGGCCGACGTACAGCGCGCCGATGCCTTTGGGGCCGTAGAGCTTGTGCGCCGAAAACGACATCAGGTCCACCGGCCATTGCGCCAGATCGATCGCGACCTTGCCCGCGCCCTGAGCCGCATCGACGTGGAACAAGGCCCCGCGCCCACGCACCACTTCGCCGATGGCCGGGATGTCGTTGACGGTGCCGAGCTCGTTGTTGACCAGCATCAGCGATACCAGAAAGGTGTCATCGCGCGTCGCTTCGCTGACTGCTTGCGGGGTGATCAGGCCTTCGGCGTCCGGCACCAGATAGGTCACGGCGACACCGGCGTCCTGCAATTGCCGGGCGGTATCGAGAATGGCTTTGTGTTCGATCTGACTGGTGATGATGTGCCCGCCGGACACACCACGGGCCTGGGCCACGCCTTTAAGGGCAAGGTTGTTGGATTCGGTAGCGCCGGAGGTCCAGACAATCTGCTGTGCCTGAGCGCCAACCAGTTCGGCGACTTGTCGCCGAGCGTTCTCGACCGTTTGTCGGGCTTGTTGGCCGAAGGCGTGGGAACTGGAGGCCGGGTTGCCGAAGTTACCGTTGAAGCCCAGACACTCGGTCATCACCTGGATGACCCGCTCGTCCACCGGGGTGGTGGCGGCGTAATCGAAATACAGCGGACGTGTGTTCATAAAAAGACTCGCAGAGCGTGTTCCGGGATCAGGAAGCTCGTGTCTACAAACGGCACGGCGCAGCCTTGTGAGCTGCGTCCGGGTTCGAGAGCGCCATCAATACCTGATCGGATGCCGTTAAAGAAGAACAACTTCATTTAAAAGTGCGTAGGAACGCTCCTGAGCGCGACTTTAACAGGCATCGGGGCGGCGGTTGTAGCACTGCGTCAGCCAAAGCTTTCAAGGAGTAACGGATACAGCGAAATCACCAGCAACGCCGCCATGCCCCAGTTGAACACCCGCAGCCAGCGACGATCCTTGAGCACGTTACGCAGCAACGTTCCGCACGCCGCCCAGACACCGACGCTCGGCAGGTTGATGATGGCAAACACCGCGGCAATCACGATCACATTGGTGAAGTAACCCTGCATCGGCGTGTACGTGCTGATGGCGCCGATGGCCATGATCCAGGCTTTGGGATTGACCCACTGAAAAGCCGCCGCGCCGAGATAGCTGATCGGTTTTGCTTCGCCCTGCTCGCTGTCGCCGACCGGGCCCGAATGGGCGATTTTCCACGCCAGATACAACAAGTACGCCGCGCCAACGTAACGCAGAGCCGTATAAAGAAGAGGATAAGTCTGGAACACCGCGCCCAAACCAAAACCCACTGCTACCACCAGCACGAAGAAGCCGCAGGTAATGCCGAGCATATGGGGGATGGTGCGGTTAAAACCGAAGTTCACGCCCGATGCCAGCAACATGGTGTTGTTCGGCCCCGGTGTGATCGAGGTGACAAGGGCAAACAGGGCGAAGCCCAGCAGCAGGTCGAGCGAGAGGGTCATGGCAGGCAGTCCGTCAGGGGTCATTCAGGTGTTGACCCTATCCCACGGCGCCGCGCAAACCCACGGACAGTTGGGTAAAACTTCGAGCAGTACAGTTGCGAATCAGCTAGGACGACCGTGCAGCTGTACGGCCCGCTCGGCGCTCATTTCACCCTTGTTGTCGAAACCGAATGTCTTCTGCGGCTGGCCGAGCAATTCGGCTTTTTTCGCGTGGTATTCCTCGAAGGACAAACCGCGACGGTTCAAGGTTTCGAGGGCCAGTTCCCGGGTTTCTTCCGCAGTGTAAGGCCGCAATTCCGGGGAAACGTGGCTCGCGCAACCGGCGAGAACAGAGACAGCGAGCATCAGCGAAACAGTCAGTAAACGATTCATGGGAGTGTCCTGGCGAGCGGTGTGTGTCGATGGAGAAAGGCTACGCCCGGGCACGCTTTGGCAGAAATCAACGCTCTCAATAGTGGCTATCGGAATTTGGACAGGGTTGATTTCATATTTTCGTGACGGCAGTTTCCTCGGCCACAGCGCGCTACGAAGTCACCGACGAATTCCTCAAGATCTGGCGCCGCGTGTTGCAAGGCGGAGCCGCAACGTGACCTGCACGCGGCTGATCAAGATCGGCGAGTTGGCGGTGAACAAATAGCGCCCTGCGGCCAACCCGCAAGGCGAGCGCCTTATCCAGCTGCCGATCTAGCCGACCAGTTGGCAGTGCAAGCCATCGTCGTGACTGCGGGCGATGCTGCTCAGTACCTGGAATGAGCCGAAGGTCACGGTGCGCGCCTGATGAGTACGGATCAGTTGCCAGAAGTCCTGCTCGCCGGTCTCGAAACTCTGGAACGCGGCCTCTCCCGCCTCGCGGGACTGCCATTGCAGAAAGCTCAACACTCGCCGGCCATCGTCGCTGGCCTGGACGCTGGCACTGACGAAGCCGGGGTAACGCTGGGCCAGGCGTTCGGTCTGCACCGCCAGCGCCGAGACCAGCGCCGGTTGCTGGCCGGGTTCGATTTCAAATTCGATCAATTGGGTAAAGCTGCGGTTTTTCGCTGGTGCTTGCATGACATCCCCACTCTGTCAGACGAATCTTGCGATTCGAAGGCGTGCAGGGTAAAACCTCGAGTTAACTAGAGGTCAAGGGGCAATTTTCAAATGATCACTGCGGAAAATCTGCACAAGCAATTGACCGTCGGCGAAGTCGCGGCCCGCAGCGGCGTGGCGGTTACCGCCCTGCACTTTTATGAATCCAAGGGTTTGATCAAGAGCCAGCGCAATGCCGGCAACCAGCGCCGCTATCCTCGGGAGGTGCTGCGGCGGGTGGCGTTGATCAAGGTGGCGCAACGGCTGGGCATTCCACTGGCGGAAATCGGCGAGGCGCTGAAACAGTTGCCGGATAACCGCGCGCCGACGGCGGCGGACTGGAAAGTGTTGTCGGAGCAGTGGCGGCGGGAGTTGGACGAGCGGATCAATCAGTTGGTGCTGCTGCGTGATCGGCTGACCGGTTGCATCGGTTGCGGATGCCTGTCGATGGAGGCCTGCCCGCTGCGCAATCAGGGCGATGTGCTGGGCGAACAGGGGCCCGGAGCGCATTTTCTCGACGTTCCAAAGTGAAGGTTCCCACGCCACGGGTTTCGGCTTCCCGCGCGTAGTCAGCGAACAGGAACGCCAGCGCCAGCGGCGATTTTTGTGGTCGGCATTTGGGCTCCGTTCCGGCGTTGCGGGGCTGCTCGTCGGCTGCCCGGTCACGGCGGCGGCACGGATCTATAGTTGAGCGACCGGCAACCCCGGCGAAGGCATACCTTCAACCTCTAATAAAAACCAGGCAACAAATAACAGGGAGCACCGCCATGAGCGTCAAACCCATTCCCGAGGGATACCACAGCATTACCCCGTACCTCGGCATTCACAAAGCTGCCGAAGCCATCGACTTCTATAAAAAAGCGTTCGGTGCCACCGAAGTGATGCGCCTGAGCATGCCCGACGGCGGCATCGGCCACGCCGAACTGCGCATCGGCGACAGCGCGATCATGCTCGGTTCGCCATGCGATCAAGGACCGCTGAGCAATCCGGACACAGCGGTGTCGGTCGGTTTGCATCTGTACGTGACCGATGTCGACAAATCCTTCCAGCGCGCGCTGGATGCCGGCGCGACCTCGGTGTCCGAGGTCAAGGATCAGTTCTACGGCGACCGCAGCGGGACATTGAAAGATCCGTACGGGCATCTGTGGTTCCTGGCCACGCGCAAGGAGGACCTGACCCAGGCGCAGATCGAGCAGCGGGCGAAGGAGATGTTCCAGCAGGGTTAGCAACGCCGAGTGTCCATTCCCGCGCAGCGCGCGGGGATCGGCAAACACGATTCATGAACCGTCGAACCACGCTTCACGGCTTGTCATGAACGCCCGGCGATTTCAGGATGCAGGCCACTCGCCTGAATAAAGGATCACTCCAGATGTTTGCCGGATTCGTCAAAGACCAGCGCCTCGTCAACGGCGTGGACATCAGCTACCGCATCAAAGGCAGCGGCCAGGGTCTGCTGCTGTTGCACGGGCACCCGCAGACCCACGTCATCTGGCACAAGATCGCCGAGCAACTGGCCGAACATTTCACCGTGGTCGCTGCTGACCTGCGCGGTTATGGCGACAGCAGTCGCCCGCCGGCCGATGAGGCTCACCTTAATTACTCCAAGCGCGAGATGGCCCGCGACGGCGTGCAATTGATGAAAGCGTTGGGTTTCGAGCATTTCTCGATCCTTGCCCACGACCGTGGCGCCCGGGTCGCCCATCGCCTGGCTCTCGATCATCCCGAGGTTGTGCAGCGCATGGTCCTGCTCGACATCGCCCCCACGCTGGCGATGTACGCCCAGACCAATGAAGCCTTTGCCCGGGCTTACTGGCACTGGTTCTTCCTGATCCGTCCGGCGCCGCTGCCGGAAACCCTGATCGAAGCCGATCCCGAAGGTTACCTGCGCAGTGTCATGGGCAGCCGCAGCGCCGGGCTGGCACCCTTTACCGATGAGGCGTTCAGCGAATATCGGCGTTGCCTGGAACGTCCCGGCAGCGCTCGCGGAATTTGTGAAGATTATCGGGCCAGTGCCGGCATCGACCTGGAACATGATCGCGCCGACCTCGCGGCCGGTCGTCACTTGAACCTGCCATTGCTGGTGCTGTGGGGCGCCGAGGGCACCGTCGGTCGATGCTTCGATCCGCTCAGGGAATGGGAACAGGTGGCCACCAACGTACGGGGCAAGGCCCTGCCTGCCGGGCATTACCTCGCCGAAGAAGTCCCTGAACTGTTGCTCGTCGAAGCGCTCGATTTTCTCTGCTGATTTCCCTCCTCCAACCCGGCGGCATGCGCTGCCGGACTGCTTCGCCCTCTCCTCGCAAATCCGCCCCGCGCAGCCGCCACCTGCAATCGCGAAACATTTACTTTCATATCGCTTATCGGGATTTGCTTCGGTCATCCGTCTTATAGAAATGCGGGCCGGTCGCGTAGGCAAAAGCCACGACCGGCCCTTCAGGGACTGCCGCGCTGCGAAGCCCGTAGCGTCAAGTCCTCTCACTGAATCAAGACCCGTCATCATGTCGAAGAAATCCCGCTCGAAACTGTGGTTCCTGGTACACAGCTGGCTGGCATTGCCGATCTGGTTTTTCGTTCTGATCGTCTGCGTCACCGGCACGCTGGCGGTGGTCAGCCAGGAGATCGTCTGGCTGGCCAACCCGCAAATGCGCGCCAGTGCACCGTCGGATGATGCACCGCGCCTGAGTTACGACCAGATCCTCGCCGAAATCAAAAAAGCCGAACCGCAGACGGTGGTGCAAAGCATCAACCGCCCGGACGAATCGCACTTTGCCCTCGACGTCGACGTCAGCTACCCCGACGGGCGTTCCTTGACGGTCTACGTCAATCCGTACACCGGCGTAATTCAGGGCACGGCGCCGAGCTTCAACTTCAAGGCGTTCACCCGCGCACTGCATGGCTGGTGGCTGGTGCCGTTCACCAACGGTTTCAGCTGGGGCTGGTATCTGGTGTCGTTCCTCGGCCTGCCGATGCTGGCGTCGCTGGTGACCGGACTGGTGGTGTACAAGCGTTTCTGGAAAGGTTTCTTCCGCCCGACCTTACGCATTCGCCACGGTGCGCGGATTTTCTGGGGCGACTTCCATCGCCTCAGCGGCATCTGGTCGATCTGGTTCATCGCGGTGATTTCGATCACCGGCACCTGGTTCCTGATCCAGGCGCTGCTGTTTGACAACCAGATTTCCATCTCCAGCGAGCCGATCATTCCGGCCATGTCTCGCGAAGCCGTGCCGCAGTCCAGCGATGGTTTGCCCCCGCCGCGCATCAGCCTGGACCGCGCCATCGAAATCGCCCAGACAAAAATCCCCGGCTTCGAAGCCAGCTTCATCAGCCTGCCGGGCAATGCCTACGCGCATCTGGATATCGGCGGGCGCGGCTGGTATCCGCTGATGTACCAGACCGCCACGCTCAACCCGTACAGCGGTGACGTGGCGGCTTCGCGGCTGTTGTCCGATCGCACGTCGCTGGAGTTCGTCACCGAATCCATGCGCCCGCTGCACACCGGTGACTTCGGCGGTCTGTGGGTCAAGCTGATCTGGTTCTTCTTCGGCCTGCTGCTGAGCATGATGGTCCTCAGCGGTTTGTTGATCTGGACCAAGCGCACCGCGCTGGCCACCGCCAACGCCCTCAAGCGCGAGCACAAGAAACAGCGCGTACATACACAACCCGCCCTGCGCCGTGAAACGTCGGAGGCCAACCTGTGAGCAAGTCCACTCCCGTGGCTCAGCCTTCACGGCTGAGCGTGATCTGGCACAAATGGCGCTTCCACATCAACGTGCTGTTGCTGTTGATCCCTTTGGGCTTCATGCCCAAATATTTCGCCGACGCCTCGCTGTTTCGCGGAGACAGCGGATTGGGTGAAAGGGAGATCGGCGAAATCCAGGTCGGTCCCTGGAGCCTGCGACTGGCCGAACTGCGCAATGAGGCACCGACCCTGAGCGGGCCGGCCGGCTACATGAAAGATTTCAACGCGGCCCTCTGCGATGCCTGTGTCGACCACGTCAAGGCGACGTACCTGCGCATCGGCAAACCTCGCAGCCTGCGCGCGGCCGGGGTGATTTTCTTCGGCACACCTTACCGCATGGGCACCCAGCTGCCGGTGCCGGAAAAGACCGCTGCCGACGCCGAACTGTGGATCACCATGGAAGGCTGGGACGGCAGCATGCATCAAGCCTCGATCCCGCTAAGCCAGGCCTCGCCTGCCACCCTCGCCTGGCTGAACAAACAAGGAGCCAAACCATGAGCCGTCCTTTCCGACTGAGCATCCGCACTGCACTGCTGGCGCTGTGCGCCGGTTTCAGCGCCAGTGCCCTGGCCCACAACCCGATGTGCGAGTGCAAGGCCATCGACGCCGAGCAGATCAAATGCACCGGCGGTTTCTCCGACGGCAGCGGCGCGCCGGGGGTGACCCTGGATGTGATCGGCTACGACGAAACCATCCTGGTGCCTGGCAAGCTCGGCGCCGATTCGACCCTGACCTTCAAGAAACCCGGCGCCGAGTTCTACGTGCTGTTCGACGCCGGCCCCGGCCATGTGGTCGAAATCGACCAAGCGGATATCGAAGCCCCATGACCACACCGACCACCCAGGTTGTACGCCCGGCCGGTGCCGGGCACGAAACCCTCAACGTGCTGCTGACGTGCCTGCTGATCCTGGCGGTCGCCGGATCTGTAGTGGCATGGCGCGGCGTTTCCCACGAGCCCGAGCCGGTTTCCAGCCATCAGCTGGATGCCCGCCGCGACCTCGGCGCCAGCGAGCAAGGCATCTATGCCGACTTGCGGGTGACCCTCGACGAGATACGCCTGCTGCGTGAAGAACAGCAAGCGCTGCCGACCCCGCAGGACCTTGCAGATGAAGGGTTCGCGCCATTCGCCCAGGATGCCAGCTCGGTCAGTCGTGGCGGTCATGCCTGGCAGTTGCTGGCCGACCGCGCCTACTTCGGCCACAGCCAGGCTCCGGCCGTGGCCGGGTCGTTTCTGATGCGCCTGAACGACGCCGCACCGGATATCTGGCTCAACCGCGCCACCGACCTGCAAGCGCCGACAGATCTGTCCGACGCAGCGCTGTCCGCTGCCGGCTGGAAACAGATCGTCGCGCAATTCGATGCCGGCGTGACCCGCGAACATCGTCATTGAACCCTCGCCTTCATTCGAGAGAAGACCGCTTGCCCATGCCTAGTTCATCTCAACGCCGCCCCTTCCTGCGCCTCCTGCTGATCGGTCTGTGCGCCTGCCTGCTGAGCCCGCTGGCCAGCGCCGATCAGGCCAAGCGCCTGCGCATCGGCATCACCCTGCATCCGTATTACAGCTATGTGGCGAACATCGTCGGCGACAAGGCCGAGGTCGTGCCGCTGATTCCCGCCGGCTTCAACCCGCACGCCTACGAGCCGCGTGCTGAAGACATCAAGCGCATCAGCGGGCTGGATGTGATCGTGCTCAACGGAGTCGGGCATGACGACTTCGCCGACCGCATGATCGCCGCCAGCGAAACGCCGAACATCAAGACCATCGAGGCCAACGAAAACGTGCCATTGCTGGCCGCCACCGGGGTTGCCGCGCGCGGTGCCGGCAAAGTGGTGAACCCGCACACGTTTCTGTCGATCAGTGCCTCGATTGCCCAGGTCAACAACATCGCCCGTGAACTGGGCAAGCTCGACCCGGACAACGCCAGGACCTACACCCAGAACGCCCGCGCCTACGGCAAGCGCTTGCGGCAGATGCGCGCCGACGCTCTGGCCAAGCTGACCCAGGCACCGAACGCCGAATTGCGAGTGGCCACGGTGCACGCCGCTTATGACTACCTGCTGCGCGAGTTCGGTCTGGAAGTCACCGCCGTGGTCGAGCCGGCCCATGGCATTGAGCCGAGCCCGAGCCAGTTGAAGAAAACCATTGACCAACTGCGCGAGCTGGACGTGAAAGTGATCTTCTCCGAGATGGACTTCCCGTCTACCTACGTCGAAACCATCCAGCGCGAGTCCGGTGTGAAGCTGTACCCGCTGTCGCACATTTCCTACGGCGAATACACCGCCAACAAGTACGAAAAGGAAATGACCGGCAACCTCGACACCGTGGTTCGGGCGATTCGGGAGTCCGGCGCATGACTTCAAAAGAAATCGAACTCCCTGTGGGAGCGAGCTTGCTCGCGAAAGCGTCCATTCAGTCAACGTCGCCGTTGGATGAGAAACCGCATTCGCGAGCAAGCTCGCTCCCACGAGTATCAGGCCCGACTCTGGAATTCGCCGACGTCAGCCTGACCCTCGGCCGCACGACCATCCTCGACAAGGTCACCTTTCAAGTTCAGCCCGGCAGCGTGCATGCGCTGGTCGGCCCCAACGGCGGCGGCAAGAGTTCGCTGATCAAGACTCTGCTCGGGCAAATGCCCCATCAGGGCCGGCTCAGCCTGCAATGGCCCGGCGAGCCCGGCACCATCGGCTACGTGCCGCAGGCGCTGGAGTTTGATCGCGGCCTGCCGATGACCGTCGATGATTTCATGGCCGCCATGTGCCAGCGTCGCCCGGCGTTTCTCGGATTGAGCAAACGCTACGCCGGCGCCATCGGTAATGCACTGGAGCGGGTCGGCATGCAGGACAAGCGCAAGCGCCGGATGGGCGCGCTGTCCGGTGGCGAACGCCAGCGGGTGCTGCTCGCCCAGGGTCTGATTCCGGCGCCGCAATTGCTGGTGCTGGATGAACCGATGTCGGCCCTCGACGAAGCCGGGATCCAGGTGTTCGAGCGTTTGCTCGGCGACTGGCGCGCGACGGGCGTCACCGTGCTGTGGATCGAGCACGATCTGGAAGCGGTCGGGCGCCTGGCCAATCGCGTCACCGGCCTCAACCGCCGCGTGCTGTTCGACGCCACGCCACAACAGGCCCTGACCCCTGAGCGCCTGCTGACCCTGTTCTCGACCCATCCACGGAGCGCTGCCTGATGAGTTATGAAGCCTTTCGTTTGATGGTGCAGGGCTGGGCGTCGTCCGGTTACCTGCCGGAAGCCCTGGCCTACGGTTTTGTGGTCAACGCGCTGCTCGCCGGCCTGTTGATCGGCCCGGTGCTCGGCGGTCTCGGCACGCTGGTGGTGGTCAAGCGCTTCGCGTTTTTTTCCGAGGCGGTCGGCCACGCGGCGCTGACCGGCGTGGCCATCGGCATTCTGCTCGGCGAACCCTACACCGGGCCTTACGGCAGCCTGTTCGGCTATTGCCTGCTGTTCGGCATCCTGCTCAATTACCTGCGCAACCGTACCGGCCTGGCTCCGGACACATTGATCGGCGTGTTCCTGTCGGTGTCTCTGGCGCTGGGTGCCAGCCTGCTGCTGATCCTGGCGGGCAAGATCAACGTGCACATTCTGGAAAACGTATTGTTCGGCTCGGTGCTGACAGTCAACGGCAACGACCTGCTGGTGCTGGCGATTGTCGGTTCACTGGTGATGGCGCTGGCCCTGCCGTTGTACAACCGGATCATGCTTGCCAGCTTCAACCCGCAACTGGCGGCGGTGCGCGGTGTCGCGGTGAAAACCCTGGATTACCTGTTCGTGATTCTGGTGACGCTGATCACCGTCGCGGCAGTGAAAGTCATCGGCGCGATTCTGGTCGGCGCCCTGCTGGTGATTCCGGCAGCGGCCGCCCGCTTGCTCAGCCAGTCGCTCAAGGGTTTCTTCTGGTGTTCGGTGCTGATTGCCACGGTCAGCACGCTGTGCGGGATTCTCGCACCGATCGTGTTCGACCTGCCGATTCCGTCCGGCGCCGCGATCATTCTGGTCGCCGGTATCGCCTTCGCCATCGCTGCGATTGCCCGGGGCGTCGTCCCCAGTCTGAAAGGGAACCTTGGATAAATGGCTTTTTCATTGCGACAACTGACCCTGGCCATCGCCCTCAGCGGCGCAGTTTCGAGCCCTCTGCTGGCGGCCGAGAAACCGTTGCGGGTGCTGGCCTCGTTGCCCATCACTTATGGTCTGGGCGAAGTCCTGCTCAAGGGCACCGACATCAGCCTCGAACGCGCTGCGCCGGCCAATCTGCCGGGCAGCCGTCAGACCGCTTACTTCACCGGGCGCGGCGCCCCCGCGCTGAGCAAACTGGCCGCCGGCGCCGATGCAGTGATCGGCGTGCGCTCGCTGTGGGCCGATGATCCGCTGTACCCGATCGCCCGCCGCAGCAATATCCGCATCGTAGAAGTCGACGCGGCGCGCCCGGTGGACGGCGCCTTGCCCGGCATTGCCGTACAACCGGGGCTCAAGGTTGACGGCCTGAACAGCCAGCCGTGGCTGGCGAGCAACAACATGGGGCGCATGGCTGACGTGATGGCAGCGGATCTGGTGCGCCTGGCGCCGAAGGACAAACCGAAGATCGAGGCCAATCTGGCGGCGCTGAAACAACGTCTGCTGAAACTCAGTGCCGACAGCGAGGCGCGTCTGGCCAGTGCCGATAACCTGAGTGTGATGAGCCTGAGCGACCACTTCGGTTATCTGATCGGCAGCCTGAATCTGGAACTGATCGGACAGGATGCGCGTCCGGATACCGAATGGACGCCAGAAGATCTGAAAAAACTGACCGCCACACTGAAAGACAATGACGTAGCGGTGGTGCTGCACCATCGGCAGCCGTCGGACGCGGTGAAAGCGGCAATCGCCGAATCGGGCAGTCAGCTGCTGGTGCTGAGCACCGATGCGGCGGACCCGGTGGGGGAGCTGGAAGGGAATGTGGATGTGTTGCTCAAGGGCTTGAGCGGCGCGTAACGCCAGTCGCCCCCCGTTGATCGTTCCCGAAGCGGACGCAGAGCGTCCAATGAGACATTCCCACGCAGAGCGTGGGAACGATCATCAAGGCCGATCTTCCAGACATGAAAAAACCCGCTGACCGTTCTCGGTTCAGCGGGTTTCTTTTTGGCTGGAGACTTACTGGGCAGCCGCTTGCGCTTCCATCTTCTGGCGCAGGCTCAGCGGGCGCATGTCGGTCCAGACTTCTTCGATGTAGGCCAGGCATTCCTTTTTCAGGCCGCTCTTGCCGACGGTGCGCCAGCCCTCCGGCACGGCCTTGTAGTCCGGCCAGATCGAGTACTGCTCTTCGTGGTTGACCACGACTTGAAAGAGGATGTCCTCGCGGTCGAATACTGACGTCATGCTGTGTCTCCATCGCTTGAAGGGTGGGCTGCACGACGGGTGCAGCCGGGTTTGTAGAAAGAACGTTCGACGCGGCGAAAAATTTACAGGCTGGCGGTCGCGGCGCTCAGCGCACGGCCGAAGATTTCGGCGACGCGATCGATTTCGGCGGCAGTAATCACCAGCGGCGGCAGGAAGCGCACCACCGCGCCATGTCGCCCGCCCAGCTCCAGAATCAGCCCGCGCTTGAGGCATTCACGCTGAACCAGGGACGCCAGACGTGCGAAGGCCGGTGGATGGCCCAAGGCATCCGGGGTGCCATTCGGATCGACCAGCTCGACGCCGAGCATCAGGCCACGACCACGAATATCGCCCAGTTGCGGGAAATCGCGTTGCAGGATGTGCAGGTGTTCACTCAAGCGTTCGCCCATGGCGGCGGCGTGTTCGCAGACCTTGTGTTCGACCAGGTAACGCATCACCGCGGAACCGGCGGCCATCGCCATCTGGTTGCCACGGAACGTCCCGGCGTGGGCGCCTGGTTGCCAGGTGTCGAGCCAGTCGCGATAGACCACCACGGCCAGCGGCAGGCTGCCGCCGATGGCTTTGGACAGCACCACTACATCCGGCGTGATGCCGGCGTGTTCAAAGGCAAACATCTTGCCGGTGCGGGCGAAACCGCTCTGGATTTCGTCGATGATCAACGCCACGCCGACCTTTTCGGTGATGCGGCGCAGACCGCGCAACCACTCGATGTCCGCCGGAATCACACCGCCCTCGCCCTGCACCGCTTCAACGATGACGGCGGCCGGCAATTGCACGCCAGCCTCCGGGTCGTTGAGCAGGTTTTCCAGGTAACTCAGGTTGGCCTTCACGCCCGCCGCGCCACCGAGGCCGAACGGGCAACGGTAGTCGTACGGGAACGGCATGAATTGCACGCCGTTGCTGAGCAATGCGCCCAACGGTTTCTTCGGACCGAGGCTGCCCATCAGGCTCAAGGCGCCCTGACTCATGCCGTGATAACCGCCGGAGAACGACAGCACAGTGCTGCGCCCGGTGGCGGTACGCACCAGTTTCAGCGCGGCTTCCACGGCGTCAGTGCCGGTCGGGCCGCAGAACTGGATTTTCGCTTCCTTGGCCAATGCGGGAGGCAAGAGGCCGAACAGGTCCTGAACAAACTGATCTTTCACCGGTGTGGTCAGGTCCAGGGTATGCAGCGGCAGCTCATCGGCCAGCACCTGCTGGATTGCCTCGATCACCACCGGATGGTTATGCCCCAGCGCCAGAGTGCCGGCACCCGCCAGGCAATCGATGAAGGTCCGGCCCTCGACGTCCTCGACGTACAGACCCTTGGCGCGTTTCAACGCCAGCGGAATGCGCCGCGGGTAACTACGGGCATTGGATTCCTGCTGGCTCTGACGGGCCAACAACGGCGACTCATTGAACTGATACAGCGTTTCCGCCGGCGCGGAGGCGATCCGGGCCGACGACTCTTCGATAAGGCTGGTGGCGACTGACATCTCTCGACCCCTCAATACGCTATGGATAGTGACCAAAACTGCACACCAGGCAGTGCGCGCTCCGGTCGCGGGGCGCACATGCAGGTTTTCCTGTTCTGGAAACGCACCAGCGTGTTGAGGATTTACACCCTTGATCGAATGTCAGGCCGAGATTGCCAGCGCCTTGTGCATCGGCAGAGTCACAACGCCGTGTTGTATGAGGGGAGACGCCGTTTCGCGATAACCCAGGCGCCGGTAGAACGCCGCGCCGGTTCGCGTGCTGGCGAGCGTGACGCGAGGCTGGCCACGAATCCGCAGCCACCCCTCCAGATCGCCCATCAGTGCGCGACCCGCACCGCGACGAAACCACTCCGGCTGCACATGACAGAACGTGATCTCGCCATTGGCTGCGGCCATGCCGACACCGACAGGTTTGTCCTGCAGCAGCGCGATGTTCAGGTAAAGACGCGGATCGGCGAGCCAGGCGCTGATGTGTTCCGCCGATTGTCGGCGGATCCAGCGGTCGACCAGTTGTGGATCGTTGCGATGGTCGAGCGCGCAACCTACGCGAATCGAGCGCTCGAGAATCCGGCTGATGATGCCGGCGTCGGCGGGGGTGGCGGGACAGATGTAGACGGGTGCTTCCATGGCGCTGTTTCCCTCAATCCATTGAGTCAGAGACTGGAGCGACAATAACGTCGCGGCCAGCAGATGACTAATGGAGAGAGGTTACATTTGATGTGCCTGGCAAACGTCAGAGCGGTTGCAGCGGCATGGTCAGCTCGACCCGCAAGCCATCCGGGCGGCTGTCGAAATGCAGGGTGCAGGCGCAGCGTTGAACGATGGCCTGGACAATCGCCAGTCCCAGTCCGCAACCGGTGCTCTGGCCGTTGCGCCAGAAGCGCTGGGTCAGATGTTGCAGATCGTCCGGCGCAATCCCCGGCCCATGATCGCGCACCACGAAACGCACATGAGAGGCGGAGGTTTCCAGGCTCAGTTCCACCGCGCCGTCCGTCGGGGTATGTCGCAGAGCGTTATCCAACAGGTTGCGCAAGGCTGCGATCGACAACACTGCCGGCATTTGCAGGGGCGCAGCGGACAAGCGTTCAGGCAGGTGCAGCCTGATGCGCTGGCGCTGGTCGCTGGCCGAGTCCTGAATCGCCAGTTTCGCCACCTGTTCGGCACTGCACTGGACGCCGTCGTCGAACGACAGACTGCCTTCGACCCGCGCCAGCAACAGCAATTGCTCAAGGGTCCGGTGCAGGCGGTCGGCGCCCTCTTCGGCCCGGGCCAGAGACTGATCCCGTGCACTGCCTTCGGTCATGCGCGCCACTTGCAGGTGGGTCTTGATCGCCGTCAGCGGACTGCGCAGTTCATGGGCGGCATCGCCGGTCAGGCGACGTTCGCGCTCGATGGTCTTGCCGATGCGCTGGAACAACTGGTTCTGGGTTTCGAGCAGCGGTTTCAGTTCGCTGGGGAATGACTGCAACTGCAACGGCTCGAGCGAATCGGCGTTGCGGCGCATCAAGGCTTCACGCAAGCGATTGAGCGGTGCCAGGCCCTGGCCGATCCCCAGCCACAGCAGGCACAGGCAGCCGAGCAGCGCCACGCCGACCGGCACCGAGGCCGCCAGCAGGATCGACATGTTCAGGGCTTCGCGCTCGATCACCCGGTCGGCGGTGGTGATCCGCACATCGCCCCGGGCCAGAGTAAAGCTGCGCCATGGCGCACCGTCGATCATCTGATCGTGAAAGCCCATCTTCCGGGCTTCCAGCGCCTGTTCCGGGTTGTTGTGGCTGCGGGCGAGGATTTCCCCGCGCAGCGAACTGACCTGACAGGCCATGCCGCCGGGAATGTTCAATTGTTCGGCGCTGAAGTGGGTGCCTTCGCCTTTGCTCGGAATGGCCGGCAATTGCTCCAGCAAACCGGCGACCATGCGTGCCGACGCCACCAGGCGCTGGTCGAGGGAAAACATCATCTGGTTGCGCAGGTCGCTGAGCATCCAGGCAGCCGCCAGGGCCCAGATCAGCGCGAACGCGGCGCCGAGGGTCAGGCTCAGGCGCAGGCGCAGACTCATCACTTGTCAGGTTCTCCGCCATCGGCCGGGCCCAGGCGATAACCCAGCCCCCGCACGGTTTCGACGATGCCCTTACCCAGTTTGCTGCGCAGGTGGTGGATGTGCACGTTGAGCGCGTTGCTTTCCAGTTCATCGTTGAAGCCGTAGACGCTGTCCTTCAACTGCTCGGTGGACAGCACCCGGCCACGGTTGTGCAGCAAGGCCTGCAGCAACGACTGTTCACGCCGGGACAGATCAATCGAGCGGCCTGCCAACGTGGTTTCGCGGCTGCTCGGATCATAGGTCAGCGCACCGTGCTCAATCAGGTTGACACTGCGCCCGGCCACCCGGCGCAGCAGGGTTTGCAGACGGGCGAACAATTCGCGCAGATCGAATGGCTTGAGCAGATAGTCGTCGGCACCGGACTGCAAACCGTCGACCCGGTCGGTGACAGAATCCCGCGCAGTGAGGATCAGCACCGGAATTTCCAGCCCCTGCTGACGCAGTTGCTGCAGCAGTTTGAGGCCATCTTCGTCCGGCAACCCGAGATCGAGCACCATCACGTCGAACTCGGCAACCTTGAGGATCGCCCGCGCCTTTGAAGCCGTATTGACGTGCTCGACCGTCAGGCCCTGGGCAGTCAGGCCGGCGACGATGCCGCTGGCGATCAACTCGTCGTCTTCGCAAACCAGTACGTGCATGGGGAGGCTCTCTGAATAAAAACATGAGTCAAGCAGGCAAGGATTAAGGTCAAATTATGACGAGGGATTGAGTTCAGGCAAGGCGTATTTCGTGTCGCCTTTTCCATCTGCCAAGTGCCTGACACTCCATATAACGTTAACACTTATATATTCATCTTTACCCGCCCCCCAAAAAAGCATCAACTTGAAACATACATTCCCACCTGCAACCATTCCAAATTTGAATATTCATCGATACTCTCAACATCGAAAAACACAAACACAAAACAACCAACAAAACAGGCTTATACCCTAAGCCGCCATCTAATCTAAAGGAATTGAGACATGCCAAAAATGAACAACTTTGTCGCCGTTGACTGGTGCGCTGGCCCAGACCGAATTTTCTTTTTCTTCAAAGAGCACAACTCATACTCTCGTTTCTCCTTAGGCGACAACAAAGCCGACAGTGGCTATCCACTACCGGTGAGAGGAAACTGGGGCGACCACATCATATCCGCCGCTGATCTGCGCTTCGGCTTTACGACCACTGAACCCAGCTGGAATAACAGCATCGACCACCTCTGGCTTTTTTACTACCAGGATGATACTCCGTGTGTGTGCCAGTTCCTTCAACAGACTGACAGCGTAATCTCCAACACCACCGTTGCCGATTCCAAATGGGCCCCACTACTTCCATATTTCAAAAACATCATTGGTGTCATGCGGCGACAAACGACTTCATCCGTCGATGAACTCCGAGTACTTTTAAATAACGGGAATTACCTGTCCTACGATTACACCAGCATGACACTGGAAGTCATCCCCCTCGAAGGCAGCGACTGGGCCGACCTGGAACAATACAGTGATCGAATGATGACAGCAGTCTTGAATGACTATCCAACGTTCGATCGGTACTTTTATATTTTCCTGCACGGCAATGAGTACTTGCGATATGAGCACGAGTCCAAAAAAATACACGGCCCGATCCAAATCGACGATGAAAGTTGGCCGGGCCTCCCGCACGATTGAAATCATGCAGGACGCCAGAATATTTCTGCGACGCGATTAATAGAACCTTCAACATTAACTCCCTGCACAGAATTCATATCTGGCGTTCACCAACACCCATACGAACCGCTTCAACCACAAACAACTCTTCAACCAACCAAAAGAAAAAAACCATGGATAACTTCGTCTCTATCGATTGGCGCAACGGCCCCGATCGTATCTTTTTCTTCTTTAAAGGCACCGACATGTTCGCTAGTTTCAGTCTCGGCGATAATCGTCTCGAAAAACATCACCCCATCTTGATCAAGGGGCACTGGGGGGATTTCGAACAGCACGTGGACGACCTGAGGTTCGGATTCACCGTGCCAAGCCCGGACTGGCACAGTGCCGGCGGAGGCGACATGGTCTGGTTCTTTTACTACGACGGCGAAACTCCGATGGCCTGCAAGTTCTCCCAGATTACTTCCAGTGTGGTATTCAAAAAGAAACTTTCAGATACCGATATTGGTGGCCACTAGGAAACTTCTTCCACAAAATTGTCGGTGTCATGCTGGATGAAAAGGCGGACGTCAAGCACACCTACTGGGTTCTACTGAACGACGGACGCTATTTCAAATACAACCCTGGAATCCCCAGAAAAGTCAAAGTACTGTCAATGGCCAATTCCGAATGGAGCTTTCTCGAAAAGTACAAAGACCGGATCGTTACAACCGCACTGAATAATTACCCGGTCTTCGATACTTATTTTTACATTTTCTTGACCGACGAAGAATATCTGAGATTTGACCTCAAGACCCGAAAAGCCAGCGGCCCCCATCCGATCGATGAAGAAACATGGCCCGGTTTGTTTGATTGACAGGTAAATTGCTCTGTGCGCAGGGGAGCGGATTGGGCGTCGCGGTTAATCATCGGTTAATCGCCGCCGCCCATTGTGCCCCTCAATTGCACAGGGACAAGGCTCCTCCATGCGTCATTTTTTTCTACTGTTTGCACTGTTGATTTCGAGTCTGGCCCAAGCGGGTAATGATCCTTTTGCGTCAAAACCGGAGTTCCTGCCGGTCGACAAGGCATTCGTGCTGACCTCGGAACGTCTGGAATCCGGTGAGACCCAGCTGTTCTGGCAAATCGCCGACGGCTACTACCTGTATCAGAAGCGCCTCAAGTTCGACGGGCTGGCGACGCAAAACGTCCCGGCCCTGCCAGAAGGCGAGTCCCATAGCGACGAGTATTTCGGTGAACAACCGGTCTACCGACAGGGCCTCGAGCTGAAAACCCCGGCGGCCGCCACGGGCCGGATAAAGGTCAGTTATCAGGGCTGTGCCGACGCCGGCCTTTGCTATCCCCCGCAGACGCGAGTGATCGATCTCGGCGGCAAAGCCGCAGCAACGACAGATGAAGCACCGGATCAGGCACTGGCCAGCGGTCTGCAGCAGCACTCGCTGGGCTGGAGTCTGCTGGTGTTTTTCGGCCTCGGTCTGTTGCTGGCGTTTGCGCCGTGTTCGTTGCCGATGCTGCCGATTCTGGCGGGCATGGTGGTGGGCAGTGGTGCAACGCCGCGTCGCGGTTTCGCGCTGGCCGGCAGTTATGTGGTTTGCATGGCGCTGGTGTATGCGGCGATGGGCGTCATCGCCGCGCTGCTGGGGGCGAACCTGCAGGCGTGGTTGCAGAACCCGTGGCTGCTCGGGACGTTCGCAGCAGTGTTCGTGGTTCTGGCGCTGCCGATGTTCGGTTTCTTCGAACTGCAATTGCCGGTGGCCCTGCGGGATCGACTGGAGCACGCCTCGCGCAGCCAGCGCGGCGGCAGTCTGGTCGGCGCGGGCGTACTGGGCGCGCTGTCCGGCTTACTGGTCGGCCCGTGCATGACCGCGCCGCTGGCCGGTGCCCTGCTCTACATCGCGCAAAGTGGCAACGCGCTGCACGGCGGTCTGATTCTTTTTGCCCTGGGCATCGGTATCGGCGTGCCGCTGCTGTTGCTGGTAACGGTCGGCAATCGCTTCCTGCCAAAGCCAGGCGCGTGGATGAATCTGCTCAAAGGCGTGTTCGGTTTCCTGTTCCTCGCTACCGCGCTGCTGATGCTGCGTCCGGTGCTGCAACCTTCGCTGTGGCTGGGCCTGTGCGGTGCGCTGCTGTTGATCGCCGCTTACAGTGCCTGGAAACAATCCGGCGGCTTTGGTCGCGTGGCGCAGTTGTTTGGCGCCGGCTCGCTGTTGCTGGGCCTGTGGGGCAGTCTGCTGGTGGTCGGTGCGGCGGGCGGCAGTGACGATCCGTATCAACCGTTGCAGGTGTACAGCGCCGGACGCGCCGGATCTGCGGCGCCCAGCGGCCACGAAGCCTTCACGACGATCAAGGATCCCGCCGCCCTGCAACGCGAGCTCGACACCGCCAAAGCGCAGGGCCAGTGGGTATTGCTCGATTACTACGCCGACTGGTGCACGTCGTGCAAAGTCATGGAGAAACAGGTGTTCGGCCAGGCTCGAGTGATGCAGACCTTGAGTGATGTGCGCTTGCTCCGACTAGACGTCACCGCCGACAATGCCGCCAGCCGCGAACTGCTCGGTCGTTATAAAGTGCCGGGGCCACCGAGTTTCGTGTGGATCGGCACCGACGGTGAAGAGCGCCGCAGCCAGCGCATCACCGGCGAGGTCGATGCCGATACTTTCCTGCAACGCTGGACCACCACCCGAGACGCCCGTTAATGCTGACCTTCACCCTCGGCACCTTTGCCATCGCACTCAACCACCTGCTGCTGATCAGCGCGCTGGCGCTGGCGACCTTCGTCGGCTGGCGGGTGGCCAAGCGCGGCGGCGACAACCCCGAGTCGGCGCTGTTCAGCCTGTTTCTGCTCGGCATGCTGGCGGCGCGCATTGCGTTTGTCGCGGTGTATTGGGGGCACTATCGCAACGATCTGTGGCAGATCATCGACCTGCGCGACGGCGGTTTTCTCGCCTGGCCGGGGGTGATCGTGCTGTTGCTGGCGGCGCTGTATCGCGGCTGGCGCCGGCCGGGTTTGCGTCGACCGCTGGGTTTCGGCGTGGTCAGCGGTGTGGCGTTCTGGGTGCTGGCGACCCTGTCGCTGAACATCTACGAGCAAGGCACGCGCCTGCCGGACATCACCCTGCGCACCGCCGCCGGGGAAACCGTGAAACTCACCGACTATCAGGGCGGGCCGCTGGTGATCAACCTGTGGGCCACCTGGTGTCCGCCGTGCCGCCGGGAAATGCCGGTGCTGGAAAACGCCCAGCAACAACGCCCGGACCTGACGTTCCTGTTCGTCAACCAGGCCGAAAGCATGCAAAGCGTCGCCACATTTCTCGAAACCCAGGGCTTGAGCCTGAGCAACGTGCTGTTTGACCGCAGCGGACGCCTCGGCCAGGCCGTGGGCTCCATGGCACTGCCGACTACGCTGTTCTATAGCCCGGACGGTCGCCTGCTGGGCAGCCATCTGGGCGAGTTGTCGAACGCCAGCCTGGCCCGCGCCCTGGAAAACTTCGACACCCCGGCTTCCAGCCCGAATCCGGCCACCTCTTCTTCAAGGAAACTGCCATGCCCCGCCTCCGCCACCTGCTGACACTGACCATGAGCGCAGCCCTGCTGCACTTGCCGTCGGTCCAGGCTGCTGAAGAACTGCCTGAAGCGATCAAGAAAATCGAAGCCAAGGGCGCAAAAATCGTCGGCCAGTTCGACGCCCCCGACGGCTTGCGTGGTTACGCCGCGCAATACCAGAACCGCGGCATGGCGCTGTACCTGACGCCGGACGGCAAGCACGTGCTGCTGGGCAACCTGTACGACGCCGACGGCAATGACCTCAGCAGCGCGCCACTGCAAAAACTGGTCTATGCGCCAATGGCCAAGGAAGTCTGGGCCAAGTTCGAAGCCAGCAACTGGATTCAGGACGGCAACAAGGATGCACCGCGCACCGTGTATCTGTTCAGCGACCCGAACTGCCCGTACTGCAACATGTTCTGGGAACAGGCACGTCCATGGGTCAAGGCCGGCAAGGTGCAGCTGCGACACATCATGGTCGGCATCATCCGCGAAGACAGCCCGGCCAAAGCCGCCGCCCTGCTCGCCGCCAAGGACCCGAGCAAAGCTCTGGAAGATCACGAGAAGGCCGGCAAGGCCAGCACCCTCAAGGCCTTGAAGGACATTCCGGTTGCCGTGCAGACCAAACTCGCGGCGAACATGCAGTTGATGGAAGACCTGGAATTGCAGGCCACCCCGGCGATCTTCTACATGGACGACAAGGGCGAACTGCAACAACAGCAAGGCGCGCCGACGCCGGACAAGCTGGCGAAGATTCTCGGCCCGAAATAATGATTGGCGGCTCCGGCAAACGCTGCTGGAGCCGTCACCACTTACTCGGCTGACACCGGCCCAGGATGTCATCCAGCTCGCCTGTCGCTTCGCGCTCGAGCAAAAACTGCGTCACCTCTTGCGACCACTCCACGTCCGATAGTATGCCGGCCCAGGCATGGGTTTTTGCTGAGTGGCAGGGCCGATCATCGAAGTTGTGGATCAACGCCTGGTTCAAAGTTCGTACATCAAATCCCGGATTCCTTTCGCTTTGCAGCATCAGGGAATTGAGAACCCGTTGTTGAGTATCGGGATTCAGCGTGAATGGATGGGTTTTAGTTGAACTCAAAACGATAAACGTCGGTTTGACGTCTTCAGCCAGCGCGGCCTGCAATCGATAGTGACCGTCGATAATCACGTAAGAACACAAGGCGCCGACGTACCACAGCAAGACGGGGGGCAGGCTGTCCTCTCTCGCCTTCTTGCGCCACCACTTCATACGCCCGGCATACGGATCGACCGTGTGCAGACCAATCAGATTGCCCAAATCCCAGTCGAGCCACTCCACCGATCGTGGCTGAAGATTGTCGAGAATGCCGTCACCACGAGCTGACCATCTCGGTAAATGACTGGTCATCTCTTGCTCTGTCGAGAAATACCAGTTGCTCACACCTTCGCCACGTTGTCCTGGCACGGCCACAGGCATCATTGGCCGTGCCACCCATTGCCCGGGATAAAGAAAGTCCGCCTGATACTCCATCAGTTGGTTGATGAAGTATCGACTCCAGGCCTTCATCCGCTGCCCAGCAGGCAAATGGCGATGGTGTTCGACCTGTGCAGAGTCAATGGCAGGAACGGGTGGCGACTCCCAGTGCATCGGCATCGGATTGCGTACCAGCCAGGCACCGTAATACGAAGTCGCTATCGTTCCCCAAAGCAAAGGGCTCTCGTTGAACATCAGTTTCAGACGAGCATTGTTACCCGTTCGCAGATGCAGTTGTGGTTTGCCCTGCGGGGGGCCACTGATCTCGACGCTAAGCCCACCCCATTGTCCTTGCAGATCTTCAAGATCGCGCCAGAAGAATTGCTTCACGCCAGACCCTTAAAATGAAATTCCATGCGCAATTACAGCGTATTTCGATTGCGCTCACTCAAAAAGCTGAACAACACCTCCGTCACGAATTCGGGATTCTCCAGATTGGAGATATGCCCCGCCTCCGGCACCAGCACACACGGACAGCCAATCAGCTCAGCCATTTCCCGTGCTTCCGACGGCGGGCGTGGCTTGTCCTGATCGCCGCAGACCACCAGCGTGGTGGCCGCATTCAGCTCGCCCAGACGCGGCAACAGATCATCACGGCCAAAGGTGATACGCCCCATCGGCACGATGCTTTGACGCAGACGTTCAGCGGAGTAACCCGCGAGTTTCGCGCGAAAGTCCTGATACAGCGCCGACGCTCGATCGATGCCCGGCCGGAAGAAGATCGGCACCACGATATCCAGCAGTTGCTCGGAGATCCCGCCGCTTTCCTCGATCTGTTTGAACAGCGAGAAATAGTACTGGCGAGTCGGCTCCGGCTCGACGCCGACGTAGGTGTCCATCAACACCAGTCCGTTGAGCCGCTGCGGCGCCGACAACGCCAGACGCACACCCCACATGCCGCCGACCGACAGCCCGACCAGCGTAACCTGATCGATATCCAGATGATCGAGCAAGGCCAGCGCCTGGCGCGCGATGTCGTCCAGCGAAGCGGTGCCTTCAGGCAAATGACCGGATTCGCCATGGCCCCACAGATCCAGTGCAATCACCCGGTAGTGCGGTGACAACGCGGCGATCTGCGGCGCCCACATGGCCTGGTCCCACAGGTAACTACCGGCCAGCAATACCGCCGGGCCTGTGCCTTGATCAATGTAGTGAAGCGCCTGTCCGTCAACCGTGAAAAAAGGCATCGATAACCCCCGTGGCAAAGAAACTGAAGCCCGAAGACTGAGCGGGCCGGCCTCGACAGTCAATGATATGAAAGGATTACAAAGCCTTACCTGCGACAACGGCTACAGAGAAAACCATGTTTTCTGTCGCCGTTGTCGCGGGCTGTTGTTTACAGGCCCTCCAGCTCCGCCATCAGGTCATTCAGGCGATCAACCTTCTCCTCGGTAATGTCGCTGGCCGCCAGTCCTTCGATGTAACCGGCCAGTTCCTCCACCGTGCTGCACTCGAACATCGCCCGTAGCGGTACGTCCCGTTGCAAGGCTTTCTGCACCCGCGAGGCGATCTGCGTGGCGAGCAAAGAATGGCCGCCGAGCTCGAAGAAGTTGTCGCGTACCCCGACCTTCTCGACTTTGAGCACCTCGGCCCAGATGTCGACCAGGGTCTGTTCCAGTTCGCTGCGCGGCGCCAGGTAATCCCGGCTCTGCAACTGGCCGATTTCCAGCGCCGGCAAGGCCTTTCGGTCGAGTTTGCCGTTGGCGTTGAGCGGCAACCGGTCGAGCCACAGCCAATGCAGCGGCACCATGTATTCCGGCAGTTCGGCGCGCAGGCGCTGCTTGATCCGCTCCAGGCGTTCGCTCTGATTCAGTGCGGAATCTGCGGCGACCAGATAGCCGACCAGATGCTTGCCGTTGACGCCTTCCTGCACACCGACCGCGCCATCGCGAACTTCCGGTTGCTCATGCAGACGCGCCTCGATTTCACCCAGCTCGATCCGGTAACCGCGAATCTTCACCTGATGGTCGACCCGACCGACGTATTCCAGCACACCGTCACTGCGACGGCGCGCCAGGTCACCGGTGCGATACAGACGCTCGCCCGGTGCACCGAACGGATTCGGCACAAACACCGGCGCGGTGCGCAGTGGATCGCTGACATAACCACGACCGACACCGGTGCCCGCCACACACAACTCACCCACCGCACCCAGCGGCACCAGATCCAGCGCGCCATCGAGCAGGTACAGCAAGTTGTTGTCGGTCGGGGTACCGATCGGCAGGTAACTGCCGCGAGTCGAGGCCAGGTCGACGCGGAAGAACGCCACGTCGTCCGAGCATTCCGCCGGGCCATACGCGTTGACCAGACCGATCTCCGGGTAACGCAGCAACCACTGATGAGCCAGCTCCGGTGGCATTGCTTCACCGGTCGGCAGCATCCAGCGCAGGCCGTCGAGGCTCAGACGATCCGAAGCGAGCATGCCCTGGATCAGCGATGGCACGCTTTCGAGCACGGTGATGCCCTGCTGCTGCACATGCACCAGCAAACCTTGCGGATCGTGGGCGATGGTGTTCGGCACGATGTCCACCCGCGCCCCGAACAACGGTGCGGCGAGGAACTGCCAGACCGAAATGTCAAAGCTTTGCGAAGCGGTCTGGGCGATCACATCGGCGTCGCTCAGGTTCAGGTACGGCACCTTGCTCAACTGGTTGTTGAGCATGCCGCGCTGCTCGACCATCACGCCTTTGGGCAACCCGGTGGAGCCCGAGGTGTAGATCACGTAGGCCAGGTTGTCCGGGCCGCTGAAGATGCCCGGATTCGTCGACGACACTGCGCCCGCCTGAACCTCTTCCCACACCAGCAAACGTGGTCGGTTGGCACAGCTGAATTCGTCGAGCAAGGTCGTCGCCTGTTCACGGCAAGCTTCGCTGCACACCAGCACCGGCGTGCGACTGAGTTCGATGATCCGTTGCAGACGCTGGCTCGGCAGGCCCGGATCCAGCGGCAGGTAACCGGCACCGGCCTTGAAGCTGCCGATGATCATGCCCAGCAGATCCGGATTACGTTCGCCCAGCAGCGCCACCGGTTGATCCATCTGCACCCCGGCCGCGACCAGTGCATGACCGAGACGGTTGGCGTTGACGTTCAGTTGCCCGTAGCTCAACTGCTGATCGAGGCAACTGGCGGCAATGCGTTGCGGATGTTGCGCGACCTGCGCTTCAAACAGTTCGACGTAGCTCTGCTGCAGCGGATAGTCGTGCTCACTCTGATTGCAACCGTGGAGCAGGAAATCCTGTTCCTCATGGCCCAGCAGCGGCAGGTCGGCCATGTCGCCATGGAAGCCGTCGACCAGCGCCAGCAACAGACGCTTGAACTCACCGAGCATGCGCTCGATGGTCGACTCGTCGAAGTAACGCTGGTCGTAGGACAGATGCAGACCGAGGTCGTCGCCCGGATAGCAGACCGCCGTCAGCGGGAAGTTGGTGTGGGTACGGCCCGAGTCCGAGGTCGCATTGAGGCTTTGCGCACGGTCCAGCACCGAGACTTCCACCGGGGCGTTTTCGAACACGAACAGGCTGTCGAACAGCGGCTGGCCTTTCGGCAGTTCGCTTTGCTCCTGGATGTTCACCAGCGGCAGGTATTCGTACTCGCGCAGTTGCATGTTGCTGTCGAGCAGGTCGCTCAGCCACTGACGCACGCTGGCGCGCTGGTCGTCCGCCGGGATCTGCACCCGCAGCGCGATGCTGTTGATGAACAGGCCGACAGTGCGTTGCATCTCCGGCATCTCCACCGGACGCCCGGCCACGGTCACGCCGAACAGCACGTCGCGATCACCGCTCATGCGGCGCAGCACCAGTGCCCACGCCGCCTGGGCGAAGGTGTTGACGGTCAGTTGATGGGCCTGGGCCAGCTCACGCAGACGGGCGCCGTCCTCGACGTTCAGTCGGGTGTAGCGGTCGCCAACGATCATGCCACCGCTTTCACCGGCGTGTTCACGCAGGAACGGACGATCGCTCGGGATCGGCGTGGTGCGCTCGAAGCCTCGCAGGTTCTGCTGCCACCACTGACGTGCTTCGGCCAGGCTCTGGCGTTGCAGCCAGCCGATGTAATCGCGGTAGCGCGGTGGCTTCGCCAGTTGCGCTTCGCGACCTTCACCGAGGGCGGTATAGATCTCGAAGAAATCGTTCATCAGCAGCGACCGGCACCAGGCATCGATCAGGATGTGGTGGTTGCTCATCATGAACCAGTAGCGCGCGGCGCCGACCTTGATCAGGCGCAGGTGGAACGGGGCCTGATTGAGCAGATCGAACCCGGCCTCGCGCTCGGCCTTGAGCAGCGCTTGCAGTTTCGGCTCCTGCTCGGCGTCCGCAATGGTGCTCCAGTCCAGGTATTCGATCGGCGTACGACCCGGCGTATGAATCACTTGCAGCATGTCTTCGCCGACATTCCAGCAGAACGACGCACGCAGCGCTTCGTGACGGGCGACCACCGCTTGCCACGCCTGGGCGAAACGCTCGGGGTCGAGCTCGCTGTTGATGCGGTAGCGATCCTGCATGTAGTACAGACCGGTGCCCGGTTCGAGCAAGGTGTGCAGCAGCATGCCTTCCTGCATCGGCGTCAACGGGTACACATCTTCGATGTGCGCCGCCGGCACCGGCAGCGCATCGAGTTGCGCCTGGGTCAGTTTCGCCAGCGGGAAGTCCGACGGCGTCAGACCGCCGGCCTCGTCTTGCAGGCAGTGTTCGATCAGGCTCAGCAACTCACCGACGTAGGCATCCGCCAGCTCGTTGATGGTCTGCGCGTCGTAACGTTCGGCGCTGAAAGTCCAGCGCAGCAGCAGTTCCCCGCCGTACACCTGACTGTCGACGCTCAACTCGTTCGGCAGCGGTGCGTGCGGATCGTGGGCCGCGCCGACCGGCTCGTCCAGCGGACGGAACAGCGCATCGCTGCCGAAGCTCTGGTCGAACTGGCCGAGGTAGTTGAAGGTGATCGGCGCGTTCGGCAATGCCACCATGCTTTCACGACTGGCGTCATCGGCCAGATAACGCAGCACGCCATAACCAAGGCCTTTGTGCGGCACGGCCCGCAGCTGTTCCTTGATCGCCTTGATCGAAGCGCCCTGCCCGGCGGCCTCTTCGATGTTGTGCGGGGTCAGGCGCAGCGGATAGGCGCTGGTGAACCAGCCGACGGTGCGGGTCAGGTCGATCTCGTCAAACAGGGTTTCGCGGCCGTGGCCTTCCAGTTGAATCAGCGCCGACGGCTGCCCGCTCCAGCGGCACAGCACGCGGGCCAGTGCGGTCAGCAACAAGTCGTTGACCTGCGTGCGATAGGCGCTCGGTGCCTGTTGCAGCAGTTGTTTGGTGCGCTCGGCATCCAGACGCACGCTGACCGTTTGTGCATGACGATTCTCGCGACCGCCCTCAGGACGTTCGCACGGCAAGTCGGCATTCGGGCCAGCCAGTTGCGCTTGCCACCAGCTCAGTTCTTCACGCAGGGATTCGCTGCCGGCGTAGGCCTGCAAGCGCGCTGACCAGTCCTTGAAGGCGCTGGTTTTCGCCGGCAGTTTCACCGACTGATCGGCGTCGAGTTGGCGATACACGGTTTGCAGATCGTCGAGCAGAACGCGCCACGACACACCGTCGACCACCAGGTGATGGATTGCGATGAACAGCCGTTGCTGGCCGTCCGGCCCATCGATCAGCACGGCGCGCAGCAGCGGGCCTTGCGCGAGATCGAGACTGCGCTGGGCATCGGCGAACAGTGCGGCGCATTTGTCCATCGACGGCACGCGAACTTGCCAAAGCACCGCTGCATCGGTCACCGGTTGATGGGTTGCTTGCCATGTGCCGTTGGCCTCGATGAAGCGCAGGCGCAAGGCGTCATGCTGCTCGACCACCGCCAGCAACGCTTGCTCCAATCGGTGCGGTTCAAGCGCCACAGTCGGCTCCAGCAGCAACGCCTGGTTCCAGTGCTGACGCTCGGCAATCTCGGTATCGAAGAACCAGTGCTGGATCGGCGTCAGACGCGATTCGCCAGTCACCAGACCTTGCTCGGCGGTCACGGTTTCACTGCGGCTGGCGACAGCGGCCAGGGTCTGCACGGTCTGGTGCTGGAACAGATCGCGCGGGCTGAAGTGAATGCCCTGCTGGCGCGCGCGGCTGACCACTTGAATCGACAGGATCGAGTCGCCGCCCAGTTCGAAGAAGTTGTCGTTGAGACCAACCTGCTCGACGTTGAGTACCTCGCACCAGATCTGCGCCAGGGTCTGCTCAAGCTCGTTGCTTGGCGCCACGTAATCCTGACGATTGAGGTCCAGATCCGGTGCCGGCAACGCGCGGCGGTCGAGCTTGCCGTTGGCGGTCAGCGGCATGCTCGCCAGCAGGATCAGATGGGTCGGCACCATGTAGTCCGGCAGTTGCGTCTTCAGGTGCGCCTTCAGCGCTTCGCGCAGTTCGACCTGCTCAGCTTCGCTTCGCGAAGCGACCTCGGTCACCAGATAGCCAACCAGTTGCTTGCCGCTCGGCGCATCCAGCGCCAACACCACCGCTTCACGGATCGAATCGTGATCGAGCAGGCGGATTTCGATCTCGCCCAGTTCGATACGGAAGCCACGGATCTTCACCTGATGGTCGATCCGCCCGAGGTACTCCACCAGACCATCGGCACGCTGGCGCACCAGGTCGCCGGTGCGGTACATGCGCCCGCCATCGGCAGCAAACGGGTCGGCGACAAAACGCTCGGCGGTGATGCCGGCGCGGTCGTGATACCCCAGCGCCAGACCGGCGCCACCGACGAACAATTCACCGGTCGCACCTTGCGGCACCAGCGCCAGATCGGCGTCGAGAATGTAGGCCACGCGATCACCGATCACGCTGCCGATCGGCACGCTGCCAGCGCCCTCTTCCAGAACATCCGGCGCGAGACTGGCCAGCGGCATGACCACGGTTTCGGTCGGGCCGTAGGCATTGAAGAACAGGCTCGGCTTGAACGCCGCGCGAATCCGTTGCAGATGTTCGCCGGTCAGCGCTTCGCCGCCGGTGATGATCATGCGCACCGGCAGGATGTCGTTTTGCGTGGCGAGGAACTGCGCCAACTGGCTGCCGTAGCTCGGGGTGAAACCGAGAATATTGATCCGATGTTCGCGGATCAGGCCGCAGATTTCTTCCGCGTCCCACTGACCTTGCGCACGCAGCACGACTTGCGCCCCGCTGAGCAGCGGCACCAGCAGACGCTCGGTAGCGGCGTCGAAGTTGATCGAATAAAAGTGCAGCTCGCAATCGTCTGGACGCATACCGAAGCGCTCGATCACGGCCTGGCAATGCATGGCGATTTCACCGTGAGACACCACCACGCCTTTCGGCTTGCCGGTGGAACCCGAGGTGTAAATCAGGTACGCCTGATGCTGCGGCAGGCTGACAAATGGCAACTCGGTAGCCGGGTAATCGGCAAGCGCCGCGCTGTCGTCCTCCAGGCACCAGCGCGCCACGTTCGACGGCAGTTCGCCGAGGGCCTTGAACATTGCGCGGTCGCTGAGCAGCAGGCCGACGCCGCTGTCTTCGATCATGTAATGCAAACGGTCGAGCGGGTATTCCGGATCCAGCGGCACATAGGCGCCACCGGCCTTGAGGATCGCCAGCAGACCGACGACCATTTCCAGCGAACGCTCCAGCGCCAGGCCTACTCGCACTTGCGGGCCGACACCGCGCTCACGCAGGGCCCAGGCCAGGCGATTGGCGCGAGCGTCGAGTTCGGCGTAGCTCAGGGTCTGCCCGGCAAAAGTCAGGGCCGGTGCGTCTTTGCGCGCCAACGCCTGTTCGGCGAACAGGTGATGAATGCACTGATCGAGACGGCGCTCGCCCGGCTCGACGCCGAGGCTGTCGAGCAATTGCTGTTGCTCGGGCGCATCGAGCAGCGGCAGTTCGCTGAGACGTTGCTGCGGATCGGCGATCAACGCTTCCAGCAGGTTGCACCAGTGCCTGGCCATGCGCGCAATCGTCGGCTCGTCGAACAAGTCGGTGCTGTAAGTCAGGCAGCAACCGAGTCGGTGATCGAGGTCGGTGACTTCCAGGTTGAGGTCGAACTTGGTCGCCCGCGCATCGTTGGCCAGGTACTCGACGGTCATCCCGGCGAGCATGCGGCTTTGCTGGAATTCCCAGCGCTGTACATTGCACATCACCTGGAACAACGGGTTGTACGCGGCGCTGCGCGGTGGCTGCAACGCTTCAACCAGATGATCGAACGGCAGGTCCTGATGGGACTGACCTTCGATCACGGTGTGGCGCACCTGCTCGAACAACTCGCCGACCGACATCTGGCCGTCGAGCTGGCATCGCAGCACTTGAGTGTTGAGGAACGCACCGATCAGCCCTTCGCTTTCCGGACGGATACGGTTGGCCACCGGCGCGCCGATGCGCAGATCGGTCCGGCCGCTGTAGCGGTAAAGCAGGGTTGCGAGCGCAGCCGTCATGGTCATGAACAGGGTCAGACCGTTCTGCGCGTTGAACGCCCGGACCCGCGCGGCAAGATCGTCGCTCAGGTCGAAACGGAACAGCTCGCCCTGGTGGCTTTGCACCGGCGGACGCGGACGGTCGCCCGGCAATTCCAGCAGCGGATGTTCGCGACCCAGTTGCGCGGTCCAGTAATCGAGCTGACGCTGACGCTCGCCGGATTCCAGCCAGTTGCGCTGCCACACGCTGTAGTCGAGGTACTGCACCGGCAGCGGCTCCAGCGGCGAATCGCGGTCGTCAACGAACGCTTCGTACAGCGCGCTGAGTTCACGGGCGAAGATGTCCATCGCCCAGCCTTCGGTGACGATGTGGTGCAGGGTCAGGACGAAGTAATGCTCCTGCTCGGCGGTCTTGACCAGGCAGGCGCGCAGCAGCGGACCGGTTTCCAGATCGAACGGCAGATGCGCTTCATCGTCGGCCAGTTGCTGGACTTTCTGCTCGCGCACATCAGCGGCGAGTTTCGAGAAATCCTTCCAGTCCATGCGCACGCCGGTCTCGGCATGCACCTGCTGACGGGCCACGCCGTCGACGCTCGGGAACGTGGTGCGCAGGGTTTCGTGGCGCACGATCAGCGCTTGCAGTGCCGCCTCGAAACGCCCCACATCCAGCACGCCACGCAGGCGCGCCATGCCGCCGACGTTGTACGCCGGGCTGTCCGGCTCCATCTGCCAGAGGAACCACATGCGCTGTTGGGAATAGGACAGCGGCACCGGTTTGCTGCGATCAACCTTGTCGATGGGCGGCTGCTTGTTGGTGCGGCCGCTGGCCTGGATCTGGCGAATTTGTTCGGCGAAATCACCCAGCTCGCTGTGCTCGAACAAGGCGCGCAGCGGCAGCTCGACGTCGCAGGCCTGACGGGTGCGAGAGATGATTTGCGTGGCCAGCAGCGAGTGACCGCCGAGGGCGAAGAAGTCGTCGCGCAGGCCGACCTGTTTCAGGCCCAGCACTTCACGCCAGATCGCGGCGATCTGCTGCTCCAGCTCGGTGACCGGTTCGACGTGTTCGCGCACCTGCCATTGCGGCTCGGGCAATGCGCGGCGGTCGAGTTTGCCGCTCGGGCTCAGGGGCATAGCGTCCAGGCGCATCAGTTGCGCCGGGACCATGTATTCCGGCAGCTCGGCGGCCAGTGCGGTTTTCAGGCGAGCGGTTTGCGCGTCCTGATCTTCGCTGGTGTCGGTTGCAGTGAAGTAGCCGATCAGTTGCGGGCCGGCGACGGTTTCACGCACCAGCACGGCGGCCTGAGCGACACCGTCCTGAGCCAGCAGTCGCGCTTCGATCTCTTGCGGCTCGACGCGGAAGCCGCGCAGTTTGACCTGCTGATCGAGACGGCCGAGGTATTCGATCACACCGTCGCCGGTCCAGCGCGCACGGTCACCGGTGCGGTACAGACGCGCGCCCTGCTCGCCCAGCGGATCGACCAAAAAACGTTCGGCGGTCAGCGCCGGGCGACCGAGGTAACCACGGGCCAGGCCGATGCCGCTGATGCACAGTTCCCCCGGCACACCGGCCGGTACTGGGTTGAGATCGCTGTCGAGCACGCGGCAGACCACGTTGCCCAGCGGACGGCCAATCGGCGAACGCTCGCCATCCGCCACGGAGCAATGCCAGTGGGTGACGTTGATCGCGGTTTCGGTCGGGCCATAACGGTTGTGCAGCTGCACCGCCGGCAGTTGCGCCAGCACGCGGTTGCGCAGCTCCGCCGGCAGCGCTTCACCGCCGGAGAACACACGGCGCAGGCTGGTGCATCCGGCGCTCAGCTGTTCGTCGATGAACAGCGAAAGCAGCGGCGGCACAAAGTGCAGCGTGGTCACGCCGTATTGCTGAACCAGCTGCGCGATGCAATGCGGATCGCGGTGTTCACCGGGGCCGGCGATCAGCAGGCGCGCGCCCGTGATCAGCGGCCAGAAGCACTCCCACACCGACACGTCGAAACTGATCGGTGCCTTTTGCATCAACACGTCGGTGTCGTTCAGGCAATAGGTGTTCTGCATCCATTGCAGACGCTCGGCCAGCGCCGCGTGAGTGTTGCCCACGCCTTTCGGCTGGCCGGTGGAACCGGAGGTGTAAATCACGTAGGCGAGGTTGTCGCCGTGCAGGTGCAGGCCCGGTGCCTGGCTCGGCCAGTTCTCCAGGTGCAGGGTGTCCATGGCGATCACGCTGACGCCTTCGCTGGCCGGCAAGCGGTCGAGCAGTGCCGTCTGGGTCAGCAGCAGTTCGACACCGCTGTCGCTGAGCATGTAGGCCAGGCGTTCGGCGGGGTAATCCGGATCCAGCGGCACGTAGGCGCCGCCGGCCTTGATGATCGCCAGCAGGCCGATCAGCAGTTGCGGCGAACGCTCGGCGGCGATGGCCACACAGACATCCGGGCCGACGCCTTTGTCACGCAGGTAATGGGCCAGACGGTTGGCCCGGGCGTGCAGTTCGGCAAAATCGAGACTGCCGCCGTCCCACACCAGCGCGGTGCGATCCGGAGTCTGCCGGGCTTGTTCATTCAGCAGTTCCGGCAGCCATTGTTGCGCCGGGGTGCACGGGGCGATGCTCCACGCGTTTTGCTGAGTGTTCTCGGTGGCGGTCAGCAGCGGCAGGTCACCGATGGTCTGCTCCGGACGTTCGCAGACAGTCCGCAACAGGTTGCTGAAATGCTCGGCCAGACGCTCGATGGTCGCCGCGTCGAACAACTCATCGGCGTAGTCGAAGGACAGCGTCAGGCGACCGTTTCGGTCTTCTTCACTGTGCAGTTGCAGATCGAACTTGGCCTCGCGGCTGTGCCACGGCAGTTCTTCGGCGAGCAGGCCCGGCAGTCGTTTGAGCGCATTCAGGTCGCGTTGCTGATGGTTGAACATGACCTGGAACAGACCTTGTTCGCGGGCCTGCGGGAAGGCTTCGAGCAGTTGCTCGAACGGCAGGTCCTGATTCGCCTGGGCATCGAGTGCAGCCTGGCGGGTTTGCGCCAGCAGTTCGGTGAACGGCAGACGCGAATCGACGTTGGCGCGCAGCACCTGGGTGTTGATGAAGAAGCCGATCAGGCCCTGGGTTTCCAGACGCGGACGGTTGGCGTTCGGCACACCGATGCGGATATCGCGCTGGCCGCTGTAGCGATGCAACAGGCTCTGGAACGCCGAGAGCAGCAGCATGAATGGCGTGGATTGACAGGCTTGGGCAGTCTGGCGGATCGCATCGCTGAGGCTCACCCCCAGGCGAACGCTGTGGCGCGCGGCACTGTGTTTTTGCCTGGCAGAACGCGGATGGTCGGTCGCCAGCTCCAGGGTCGGATGCTCGTCGCCCAACTGCGCTTTCCAGTACGCCAGTTGCCGCTCGCCCTCACCTTGGGCCAGCCATTGGCGCTGCCAGCTGCCGTAGTCGGCGTATTGGGTGGGCAGCGGCGCGAGTTCGGCGCGCTGGCCTTGGGAAGCGGCGGCGTACAGGCGCGAGAACTCGTCGATCAAAACGTTCAGCGACCAGCCATCGGCGATGATGTGGTGCATGGTCACCAGCAACTGGTGATCTTCGTCATCGAGGCGAACCAGCGTCACCCACAGCAGCGGGCCTTTCTCCAGATCGAACCGGGTGCGGGCCTCGTCTTCGCGGATCTGTTGTGCGCGGGCTTCACGTTCGCCAGCCGGCAGGTCGCTGATGTCGATCAGTTGCAGGTTGAACTCACCTGCCGCTTCGACCTGTTGCAACGCCACGCCGTCGCGCTCGAAGAAACGCGAACGCAGAGATTCATGACGTTCGATCAGTTGTTGGAAACTGGCGCGCAGGGCGTCCTCGTCCAGTTCGCCGCGCAGGCGCAGGGCACCGGGAATGTTGTAAGCGCTGCTGTGCGGATCGAGCTGCCAGGTGATCCACAGACGGTTTTGCGCCAGCGATTGCGGCAAGGCTTCGTGGCGCGAAAGCGCGGTGATTTCGCCCTGGGCGCTGCCGCCGTCCCGTTGCTGTTGTGCGACAGCGGCGGCGAACGCGGACAGGGTCGGGGCTTCGAACAGCAGACGCAAATTCAGCTCCAGGCTCAGCTCTTCGCGAACCTTGGCGATCACTTGGGCGGCTGCGATCGAGTTGCCGCCGAGCAGGAAGAAGTGATCGTCGGCGTTGACCTGTTTGACGTTCAACTGCTCGGCCCAGATTCTGCCGATCAATGCTTCCAGTTCGGAGGTGGACGCGGTCGACTCGCAGTTTTCAGCGGTGGCCGACGGGAACACCGCGTAGCTGTCGAGGCTGCCGTCGGCCAGGCGATTGCGGCAGGCCGAACGTTGCAACTTGCCACTGGAAGTTTTCGGCAATGCGCCCGGATTGAGCAGCACCACCACGCTCGGTGCTTCCTGATACGCCTCGGCCACAGCCTGGCGGATGGCTTTGATCAGCGCTTCGGGCGGGAGGATTTTCTGCACGCTGCGGCTGATTTCCGCCGCGATGCCGATGCCTTCTTCGCCATTCTGATTGACCGCGAACGCAGCGACGCGGCCCTTGCGCACCACCTCCACTTCGTTCTCGACCGTCTTCTCGATGTCCTGCGGATAGAGGTTGTGACCGCGCACGATCAGCATGTCTTTCAGGCGACCGGTGATGAACAGTTCACCGTCGCGGATGAAACCCAGGTCACCGGTGCGCAGCCAGGTCTGGCCGGCGTGCTGCACGAAGGTTTTGGCAGTCGCTTCGGGATTGCGCCAGTAGCCGTGGGCGATGCTCGGGCCGGCTGCCCAGACTTCACCGACGGCGTTGTCGGCGAGCGCTTCGAGGGTGTTTGGCTCGACGATCAGCACCGCATGCTCGGGTTGGCTGATGCCGCAACTCATGATCGGACTGCCCTCGCCCGCTTCGGCACGGTTCTGTGCCAGGGCTTGATCGTCCACACGTAGCGCCGGAATGCCGGTGCCGCGCGGTGTGCCGGCGACGAACAGGGTCGCTTCGGCCAGACCGTAGGACGCCATGAAGCTGCTTTCGCTGAAACCGCATGCAGTGAATTTCTCGGCGAAGCGCTCGAGGGTGTCGAGGCGGATCGGCTCGGAACCGGAATAGGCCACGCGCCAGCGGCTCAGGTCGAGACGTTCCAGCGCCGATTCACTGACGCGCTCGCTGCACAGACGATAGGCGAAGTCCGGGCCGCCGCTGATGGTGCCGCCGTATTGGCTGATCGCTTCAAGCCAGCGCAACGGCCGGGCGAGGAAGTAAGCCGGCGACATCAGGATGCACGGCACGCCGCTGAAGATCGGTTGCAGCAGGCCGCCGATCAAACCCATGTCGTGGTACAGCGGCAGCCAGCTAACGATCACGTCGTCGGGGTTCACATCGATGCCGAAGCCGTGGCGGATCAGCAGTTCGTTGGCCACCAGGTTGCCGTGGCTGACCTGCACGCCCTTGGGCAGCGCGGTGGAGCCGGAGGTGTATTGCAGGAAGGCGATGTGGTCTTGCGGCAAGGTCGGTTCGGCCCAGCGCTCGGCGAGCGAAGCGTCCAGGGTATCGACGCACAACAGCGGCGGCGCGCCTTCGATTTGCTGCAGGGCGTCGCCCAGGTCGGCGCTGGTCAGCAGCAGGCGCGGTTCGGCGTCGGCGATGATCGACAGCAGGCGCTCCTGATGGTGACGCCTGGCCGACTCCGGCGGATAGGCCGGCACCGCGATCACGCCCGCGTAGAGGCAACCGAAGAACGCCGCGACGTAATCCGGGCCACTCGGAAACAGCAATACCGCGCGATCACCGAATCCGGCCTCGGCCTGCAACGCTGCCGCGATGGTGCGCGCGCGCTGATCGAGTTCGCGATAACTGAGCACCACAGCCTGTTCCTCGGTTTCGGCGAGAAAGCGCAAGGCCAGCCGATCCGGCGTCAGGGCCGCGCGGCGCTGGAGGGCTTGGACCAGAGTGCTGGGGAGTTCGAACGCGTCGGTCATGAGGTTTCCTGCCTGAATTCGGCTTGCTGATGGAATCGGGTTGGCTGCGGCATGCCCGTGCAAGGCATGCGGGACACGGTCTTCGCCGACCGTGCAAGGCATTGGAATGCGGTAGGTCCGGGGCTGGGTGCCCGGATCCATTCACCAATGAGAACGGATGACGTCTTGAAATAATTAGTCGGCAGGCTGGATCACCAACGGCGCTGGGCGCTTGGGCGGTGTGCGGCGGCGTGTCGCAGTTCACGGATCGCACCGTTATGGATCATTAGTTCTCTTTCTCAATTGACAATCATTATCATTCAACATAATTTGTCGCTCGATGTGTAGGACGGCCCCGTCCCCCAGGCGTCCCACTAACCTATTGGCAGCAAGGTGATTTCCATGACGGAACAAGTATCCACAAGCAGGTGCGATTCACCGCTACTTCAGGCATTCGTCGACAATCGACTGATTCTGGTCAAGATTGCAGCCCGCATTACCGGCTGCCGGTCACGCGCCGAAGATGTGGTGCAGGATGCGTTCTTCCGACTGCAATCGGCGCCGCCGATAACGTCGTCGATCAAGGCCCAACTGAGTTATCTGTTCCAGATCGTGCGCAATCTGGCGATCGATCACTACCGCAAACAGGCGCTGGAGCAGAAGTACGCCGGCCCCGAGGAGGAAGGGTTGAACGTGGTCATTCAGGGCGCTTCGCCGGAAACCTCGCACATCAACTTCTCGACCCTGGAACACATCGCCGACGCACTGACCGAGTTGCCGGTCCGCACCCGCTATGCATTCGAGATGTACCGTCTGCACGGCGTGCCGCAGAAGGACATCGCCAAGGAACTCGGTGTGTCGCCGACGCTGGTCAACTTCATGATTCGTGATGCGCTGGTGCACTGCCGCAAGGTATCCGGCAGCCGCGCCGAGGCCATGTCCGCGAACCGTCGCTGATAAAAATCGGCCCAAAAAAAAGATCGCAGCCTTTGTCGAAAGGCAGCGATCTTTTTTGTTTTCAGGGAAATGTCACACCAGCGTGCAGCGGTCGAAAAACCGCTCGCGACCAAGGATCATCAGCGCCGCGCGCTTGTGCGGGAAGTCGAACTCCTTGTCGCAGTGGAAGCACTGATTGTGCATATGGCCGATCATCTTCGCGTTGTCGGCACGTGGTTCGGCCACCACTCGCTGAGTGCGCGGATCATCCAGGAACAGGTAGTGCACCAGCGCCGACAGCCAGCTCGCCACCTTGTGCGGGCCGCGATGGTCTTCTTCCCCGACCAGCATGTGGATGCCGCGATCGTAATTGTCGGCATTGTAGAACGGCGCGATGCGGTCTTCCTTGGCCCAGTAAGCTTCGAAATAGGCAAACGGCTGATCATCGAAACAACCGATCAGGGTCAGGGTGTGCGGATCGGCGTCAAGCTTGCTCAGGTACTCGCGATGCTGTTCGAGGCTGCCCTCTTCCTGCCAGAAACTGGCGACTCGCGGACTGTTCTGCCAGCGATTGAAACGCGCAAGATCCTGCTCGATTTCCACCGTTCGCAGGGAAATCCAGGCACCGAGACGCGCATCGAAACGCCGGTAAACCTCACCACGCGGCTTCACCGGTCGCATCGGATGACGCTTGCCGTTACTGATGACCATCTGCTGCGGATAACTGCCCGTCAGCGAATTGCCCAGCCACGGTTGCGGCAGTTGCCAGAACAACGTGCGCTCGCAGCGATATTCACCCGCCACTTCAGTGCCCACCAGCAAACCGCTGCGCAAGGCTTCGGTTGGCGCCTGATCCAGTTGCCAGATCAATTGCTGACGCGCCGGATCACGAGCAAACAGCCAATAACAGGCCGCCCACAGCGCCTGGCCTGGCGGCAGCGCATAGCGTTCATCGATCTGGATCGGCCCCTGGCCTTCGCGATCAAGGCGCAGGCGAATCAGCGGTTGCCCGTCCAGGATCAGGCTCAGACGGCTTTCGGTGGCATCGGCTACCAGTTGGCTGCCCGAAGGCAGGGCCAGGGCAGTCAGGTCATTCAGATTGGACATGGGTCGGGCTCACGGTAATCGTCGACAGTTCAACGATGGGACGTGAGCCGAGGCGGGAAATTTAGGCCAGGCGCGAAAAACCGTCGGTCATTGTTGCGGTACCGGCACCACCGCAATCTTGTACGGATCGAAGATCTTCAGCATCTGCCCGTTGTCGCGCAGGCCCTGCAGCAGCTTGCCGAACGCTTCGCCGGTGATCGGCGCCTTCGGACTGAGAATCGCGTAGTGGTGGTAGATCTGGTCGATACGCTGGGACACCAGCAACTCGTCGCGCACTTTTTCGTTACGCAGCAGGTAATCGAACAAATACGAGCGAGTGACCAGGGCAATGTCTGCGCGCCCGCGCAAGACCATCAGCAGGTTGCTGTCGTGGGAATAGGTCAGCGTGGCGCTGTACGCCTCCGCGAGGTATTTGGGATCGGCGTTGAAGTTGGCGAACTCATAGTGATAGCCGCTGTACAGCGCCAGCCGTTTTCCCTTGAGATCGGCGAAGTAATTCTGCTGGCGTCCGGGCTTGTTCTGCGCGACGAAAATCTCCGCGTCCTCCAGGCCCATGTCGACGGTGGCGTGGGGAATGTCTTTCCAGCCCCACTCCGGGTTTTCGAAGATCGCCATGTCGGTGCGACCATCCTTGAAATCGCCGAACCGGCGAGGAATCGAGGTGGGCACCAGCTCGAAACGATAGTCGCTCTGGGCGCCGTTCAACGCCGCGACCAGTTCCGGCAGCAGGCCGGTGTCGGCGCCGTTTTCCGGGCGAATGGTGTAGGGCGGAAAATGCGCCGCGCCCACCCGAACCACTTGCGCCGCCGGAGCAGGCAATACCCATAATGCAGCCAGCGCTGCGAGCATCAGCCCGGCGGCCGTCCGAATTGGCGAAGACTTCAAAACACCCCACTCCCCGAAAAAGTACCGATCATTGCATTCAAGCTAGGCGGTTTCGCCCAGTTAGCCAGTTTCCCGGCCCGATAGAAAGCGCCTAGCGCTCTTCGAGTACCAGAATCAGCGCTTCTTCGGCCAGTTGATCCAGGCTCAGGCTGCCGCCGGCGCGGAACCAGGTGGTGGTCCAGGACAATGCGCCCGTGAGAAAACGTCGGGTAATGAACACGTCGCCACGGATGAAACCTGCCTCTTTGGCCTCGCCCAGCACTTGCAGCCAGAGGTCTTCGTAGATGTCGCGCAGCGCCAGCACTTTGGCCTGACCGTCTTCGGACAACGAGCGCCATTCATACACCAGCACCGCCATCGCTTCGCCGCTGCCGCCCATGATCGACTGCAATTCACAGCGGATCAGCGCCAGTACCCGCTCGCGCACATCGGCGGCGTCAGCCAGGGCTGCGCGCATCAGCGCAGTGTTGTAGCGGATGGTTTCTTCCATCACCGCCCGCAGGATTTCATCCTTGCTCTTGAAGTGATGAAAGATGCTGCCGGACTGAATCCCCACGGCACCGGCCAGATCGCGCACTGTGGTGCGCTCATAGCCTTTGTTGCGGAACAGGTGGGCCGCCACTTGCAGCAGTTTGCCGCGAGCGCTGTCCGGATCGGTCAGCTGGCCGGCATCGACCAGTTCACGCATGACCCTCAGGGCTTTTTGCTCGTCCACCCGTTCTCTCCTACAGTCGATCAGTCAAATGCGTCGTACCCCGCAGAAACGGCGGGGTTGCGCGGGCAATTTAAGCCGCCGGCGGTGACCAAGCAAGCGCTTGGGCAGAAGATAATTTCGCCTGTTTACAAACCAAGCGCTTGCTTGGTAGCCTCGATGCACTTCTGTCACAGGTTCCTGAGTCGGAGATCAAAATGCCCACCACGGTTCGCATCGGATGCGCCAGCGCATTCTGGGGAGACACCTCGACCGCCGCCGCACAGCTTGTGGCCGGAGGACAGCTGGATTATCTGGTCTTCGACTATCTGGCCGAAATAACCATGTCGATCATGGCTGGCGCGCGCATGAAGGACCCGCAGGCGGGATTTGCCGGCGATTTCATCGAAGTCCTCGCGCCTCTGTTGCCGCAACTGGCCGAGCAGAAAATCCGCGTCATCAGCAATGCCGGCGGGGTCAATCCAAAGGCCTGCGCCGCCGCGCTGCAAGCGGCCTGCGACAAGGCCGGCGTGGCGCTGAAAATCGCCGTGCTGTCGGGCGATGACCTGCAACCGCACTTCAAACAACTTGCCTCCCAAGGCATTACGGAAATGTTCAGCGGCGCCCCGCTGCCGCCGATGTGCGTGTCGACCAACGCCTACCTCGGCGCGCCGGGCATCGTCGAAGCGCTGCGTCTGGGGGCCGACATCGTGATCTCCGGCCGGGTGGTCGACAGCGCAGTGGTCAGCGCTGCGCTGGTGCATGAATTTGGCTGGTCATGGCACGACTACGACAAACTCGCGCAAGCCGCCCTGGCCGGACACATCATCGAATGTGGCGCGCAATGCACCGGCGGCAATTTCACCGATTGGCGCGATGTGCCGGATTACGAGCACATCGGTTTCCCGATCGTCGAAGTCAGCGCCGACGGCCAGTTCATCGTCAGCAAACCCGAGGGCTCCGGCGGGCTGGTCACCCCCCTGACCGTAGGCGAACAGATGCTCTACGAAATCGGCAATCCGCAGGCCTATCTGTTGCCCGACGTGGTCTGCGATTTCAGCCAGGTCAAACTCCAGCAACAGGGCAAAAACGCCGTGCGGGTACACGGTGCCAAAGGCCTGCCGCCCAGCGACCAATACAAGGTCAGTGCAACGTATCCGGACGGTTTCCGGTGTACCGCCAGTTGCTTGATAGCCGGGATTGACGCGGTGGAAAAAGCCCGACGCGTCAGCCAGGCGATCCTCGACAAAACCTCGGAAATGCTCGACCACAAAGGCCTCGGGCCATACACCGAAACCCACGTCGAACTGCTTGGCAGCGAAGCCACCTACGGCCCTCACGGTCAGCGCCAGGACAGTCGCGAAGTGGTGATCAAACTCGCCGTGCGCCACCCGAACAAACAAGCGCTGATCCTGTTCTCCCGAGAAATCGCCCAGGCCGCGACCGGCATGGCGCCGGGGCTGACCGGCATCGTCGGCGGACGGCCGACGGTGTATCCGCTGATCCGGCTGTTCTCCTTCCTGATCGACAAAAGCGCCTGCACATTGCAGATCGACATCGCCGGCGAATCTCACCCGTTCGCCCTGCCCGCCCCCGCCACCCTCGACAGCCAGGATCTGCCACTGCCCCACGAAACGCCCAAACCCCAGGGCCGCGCCGATGCGAGCGTGCCGTTGGTCAAACTGGCGGTCGCGCGCTCCGGCGACAAGGGCAATCACAGCAACATTGGCGTCATGCCACGTCGTCCCGAATACCTGCCGTGGATCGCCGAAGCACTGACCCCGGCGGTGGTCGTCGACTGGATGAGCCATGTCCTCGACCCGATTCACGGTCGGGTCGAACGCTGGTATCTGCCCGGCACTCACAGCCTCAACTTCCTGCTGGAAAATGCCCTTGGTGGCGGCGGCGTGGCGAGTTTGCGCATCGACCCGCAAGGCAAGGCCTTCGCCCAACAACTACTGGAAATCCAGATCCCGGTGCCGCAGAGCATCGCCGAACAGTTCGACTAGAGGATTGGCACCATGGCGTATGAATCGATTTTCAGGGCCGATCTGTTCAGCGGCCAGACCGTCATCGTCACCGGGGGCGGCAGTGGCATCGGGCGTTGTACCGCCCACGAACTGGCGGCGCTCGGGGCCAACGTGGTGCTGGTCGGACGCAAGCCGGAAAAGCTGCAAACCGTCGCCGCTGAAATTGCCGAGGATGGCGGGCGCGCCCACTGGAAGGTCTGCGATATCCGTGACGAAGAGGCGGTGAAGGCGCTGGTCAGCGAGCTGATCCGCGAGCACGGGCCGATTCACGGACTGGTCAACAATGCCGGCGGCCAGTACCCGTCGCCACTGGCCTCGATCAATCAGAAGGGTTTCGAAACCGTGCTGCGGACCAATCTGGTAGGCGGTTTCCTGATGGCCCGGGAAGTGTTCAACCAGTCGATGAGCAAACACGGCGGCAGCATCGTCAACATGCTCGCCGACATGTGGGGCGGCATGCCCGGCATGGGCCACTCGGGCGCTGCGCGTTCGGGCATGGACAACTTCACCAAGACTGCCGCCTTCGAATGGGGTTATGCCGGTGTTAGGGTGAATGCGGTGGCGCCGGGCTGGATCGCTTCCAGCGGCATGGACACTTACGAAGGCGCGTTCAAAGCGGTGATCCCGACCTTGCGCGAACACGTGCCGCTCAAGCGCATCGGCACCGAATCGGAGGTCAGCGCAGCGATCGTGTTTCTGCTCAGCCCGGCAGCCGCGTTCATCAGCGGCAGCACCTTGCGCATCGATGGCGCGGCCAGCCTGGGCAGTCGCGCCTGGCCGTTGCACAAGGCGTCCCACAGCGAATCCTTCAATGGTTTTCACCGGGCCTGCATGCCCGACGTTTTGAAGGACAAGGAGTAAGCCATGCCGCAGATCCAGTCCCGGCTCGACCCGCACAGCGAAGCCTTTACCCGCAACCGCGCAGCGATGCTCGCCGCCATCGAGCAAGTCCGGCAACTCGAACAGAACCTGCTGAACAAGGCCGCCGAAGCCAAACCGAAATTCGACAAACGCGGACAATTGCTGCCCCGCGAACGCCTGAATCTGTTGCTCGACCCCGGCGCGCCATTCCTCGAACTGGCGAGCCTGGCCGGCTACAAACTGCACGACGACAAGGACGGCAGCTCGGCCGGTGGCGGCTTGATCGCCGGCATTGGTTACGTGTCCGGCGTGCGCGCCTTGATCGTGGCGAACAACAGCGCGATCAAGGGCGGGACGATTTCCCCGTCGGGCCTGAAGAAATCCCTGCGCCTGCAACAGATCGCCCAGGAAAACAAACTGCCGGTCATCACCCTCGCCGAAAGCGGCGGCGCCAACCTCAATTACGCGGCGGAAATTTTCGTCGAAGGCGCACGCAGCTTTGCCAATCAGGCGCGGATGTCGGCCATGGGTTTGCCGCAGATCACCGTAGTACACGGTTCGGCCACCGCTGGCGGCGCCTATCAGCCGGGGTTGTCGGATTACGTGGTGGTGGTGCGCGGCAAGGCCAAGCTGTTTCTTGCCGGCCCGCCGTTGCTTAAAGCAGCGACCGGTGAAGTCGCCACCGACGAAGAACTGGGTGGCGCCGAGATGCACGCGCAAGTCGCCGGCACCGCCGAATACCTGGCCGAAAACGATGCCGATGGCGTGCGTCAGGTGCGGGAAATCGTCAGCCTGCTGAACTGGAACGAGCAAATACCGTGGCTGCCCGAACCGCAATTCAAGGAGCCGCTGTATCCCATCGACGAACTGCTCGGGCTGATCCCGGACGACCCGAAAAAACCTTACGACGTGCGCGAAATCATTGCGCGGATCGCCGATGAATCGCGCTTCCTGGAGTTCAAGGGTGAGTTCGACCAGCAGACCGTTTGTGGCCACCTGAAAATTCAGGGCCGCGCCTGCGGTTTTATCGGCAACAACGGCCCGATCACGCCCAACGGCGCGAGCAAGGCGGCGCAGTTCATTCAACTGTGCGACCAGAGCCAGACGCCGCTGCTGTTTTTCCACAACACCACCGGGTTCATGGTCGGCACCGAATCGGAACAGCACGGGGTGATCAAGCATGGCTCGAAATTGATCCAGGCCGTGGCCAATGCGCGGGTGCCGAAACTGACGATCGTGGTCGGCGGTTCCTACGGCGCGGGCAACTACGCGATGTGCGGACGCGGGCTCGATCCGCGCTTCATCTTCGCCTGGCCCAACAGCCGCACCGCCGTGATGGGCGGCGCTCAGGCCGGCAAGGTGCTGCGCATCGTCACCGAAGCCAAGCAGTTGAAGGACGGCCTGGTGCCCGACCCGAAAATGCTCGACATGCTGGAGCAGGTCACCGCGCAGAAACTCGACAACCAGTCCACCGCTCTCTACGGCAGCGCCAACCTGTGGGACGACGGGCTGATCGATCCGCGTGACACCCGCACCCTGCTCGGCTATCTGCTGGACATCTGCCACGAAGCCGACATCCGCACGTTGCAACCCAACAGCTTCGGCGTCAGCCGGTTCTGATCGCCACGGATTAAAGGAGAACAATAAAAATGATCTTCACCCCGGAACACGAAGCCCTGCGCCGCACCGTCCGCCAATTCGTCGAGCACGAGATCAACCCGCACGTCGATGAATGGGAAAAGGCCGGGCGCTTTCCGATCCACGAGATTTTCCGCAAGGCCGGCGACCTCGGTCTGCTGGGGATTTCCAAACCGGAAAAGTTCGGCGGCATGGGCCTGGATTACAGCTATTCGATCGTCGCCGCCGAAGAGTTCGGCACCATCCATTGTGGCGGCATTCCAATGTCGATCGGCGTGCAGACCGACATGTGCACTCCCGCCCTCGCCCGCTTCGGTTCCGATGAATTGCGCGAAGAGTTTCTGCGCCCGGCGATCACCGGCGAGCAGGTCGGCTGCATCGGCGTCTCGGAAGTCGGTGCCGGCTCCGATGTCGCCGGGCTCAAGACCACCGCGCGCAAGGACGGCGACGACTATGTGATCAACGGCAGCAAGATGTGGATCACCAACTCGCCCAGCGCCGACTTCATCTGCCTGCTGGCCAACACCTCGGACGACAAGCCGCACGTCAACAAATCGCTGATCATGGTGCCGATGAACACGCCGGGCATCAGCCTCAGTTCACACCTCGACAAGCTCGGCATGCGCAGCTCGGAAACTGCCCAGGTGTTTTTCGACAACGTGCGCGTGCCCCAGCGCAATCGCATCGGCCACGAAGGCGCCGGGTTCATGATGCAGATGCTGCAGTTCCAGGAGGAACGTCTGTTCGGCGCGGCCAACATGATCAAAGGCCTGGAATATTGCGTCGACAGCACCATCGAGTACTGCAAGGAACGTAAGACCTTCGGCAACGCGCTGATCGACAACCAGGTGATCCACTTCCGCCTCGCCGAATTGCAGACCGAAATCGAATGCCTGCGGGCGCTGGTCTATCAGGCCACCGAGCAATACGTGAAAGGTCAGGACGTCACCCGACTGGCGTCGATGGCCAAGCTCAAGGCCGGGCGTCTCGGCCGCGAAGTCAGTGACAGTTGCCTGCAATACTGGGGCGGCATGGGCTTCATGTGGGACAACCCGGTGGCCCGTGCCTATCGCGACGTGCGACTGGTGTCGATTGGCGGCGGCGCCGACGAAATCATGCTGGGCATCATCTGCAAACTGATGGGCATCCTGCCGGGGAAAAAGAAATGAGCGCCCTGCCCGATTGCCAGACGCTGCTGCTGGAACGGCACAACGGCGTGTTGCACATCACCCTCAATCGCCCGGAATGCCGCAACGCCATGAGCCTGCAAATGGTCGCCGAGCTACGCGCAATTCTGGCCGCTGTGCGCGATGACCGTAGCGTGCGCGCCTTGGTGCTCAGCGGTGCCGGCGGGCATTTCTGCGCCGGTGGCGACATCAAGGACATGGCCAACGCCCGCGCCCAGGGCAGCGATGCCTATCGCGAGTTGAACCGAGCCTTCGGGTCATTGCTGGAAGAAGCACAGCACGCGCCGCAAGTGCTGATCACCGTGTTGCAGGGCGCTGTGCTGGGGGGCGGCTTCGGGCTGGCCTGTGTCAGCGATATCGCCATCACCGATCATCAGGCGCAGTTCGGTTTGCCGGAAACCAGTCTTGGTCTGCTGCCAGCGCAGATCGCGCCGTTTGTGGTGCAGCGCATCGGTCTGACCGAAACCCGCCGCCTGGCCCTGACCGCCGCACGCTTCGACGGCCACCAGGCACGACGCCTGGGGCTGGTGCATTTTGTCGAGCAGGATCCACAGGCGCTCGCCGAGCGGCTGGATGAAGTGCTCGACCATGTCCTCTGCTGCGCTCCCGAAGCGAATGCCGTGACGAAAAAACTGGTGCTGGCCAGTGCCGGCCAGCCGCCAAGTGAACTGCTGGATGAAGCGGCGCAGTGGTTCAGCGAAGCGGTGACCGGTGCCGAAGGGATCGAAGGCACGATGGCGTTTGTGCAAAAGCGCAAACCGAGGTGGGCTCCTTAAAAAACATCGCGGGCAAACCCCGCGATGAGGCCCTTCCATACACCGCCAACATTCAGGAAAAACCACCATGCCCGCCCTCCACAAGATCCTGATCGCCAACCGCGGTGAAATCGCCTGCCGCATCCAGCGCACCGCCCAGGCCCTTGGCTATCGCACGGTCGCCGTTTTCAGTGATGCCGACGCCGATGCACTGCACGTGCAGATGGCCGATCAAGCGGTGAACATCGGCCCGGCGCCGGTGCTGCAGTCCTACCTGAATATCCCGGCGATCCTCGACGCCGCCCGGCGCAGCGGTGCCGACGCCATACACCCGGGCTACGGCTTCCTCTCGGAAAATGCCGAATTCGCCCGCGCCTGCGAACAGGCCGGCCTGACCTTCATCGGCCCCAGCGTCGAAGCCATCGAACTGATGGGCAGCAAACGCCAGTCGAAAATCGCCATGCTCGCGGCCGGTGTGCCGTGCATCGCCGGCTATCAAGGTGCGGATCAGGACGACGCGACCCTGACCCGTGAAGCCGAGCGCATCGGTTACCCGCTGATGATCAAGGCCAGCGCCGGCGGTGGTGGACGCGGCATGCGGCTGGTGCACAACGCCGAAGAGCTGCCGGCGCAATTGCGCACAGCACGCTCGGAAGCCTTGAACGGATTCGGCAGCGATGAACTGATCCTCGAACAGGCGCTGATCGAACCGCGCCATGTCGAAGTGCAGCTGTTCGGCGATCACCACGGCAATCTGATCTACCTCGGCGAGCGCGACTGCTCGATTCAGCGCCGCCACCAGAAAGTCATCGAAGAAGCGCCGTGCCCGGTGATGACCGAAGAACTGCGTCAGGCGATGGGCGAAGCGGCGCTCAAGGCCGGGCGTGCGGTGAACTATGTGGGCGCTGGCACCGTGGAATTTCTGCTCGATGCCCGAGGCCAGTTCTACTTTCTGGAAATGAATACCCGGCTGCAGGTCGAGCACCCGGTGACCGAACTGATTACCGGATTGGATCTGGTGGCGTGGCAACTGTCAGTCGCCGAAGGTCAGCCGCTGCCGCTGACCCAGGCGCAGGTGAAACTCGATGGCCACGCGATGGAAGTGCGCCTCTACGCCGAAGATCCGGCCCAGGGTTTTCTGCCGCAGACCGGGCGTGTCGAAGCCTGGGCGCCGGCGCTGGATCGCGGTGCGCGGATCGATCACGGCCTGATCGAAGGGCAGTCGATCTCACCGTTCTACGACCCGATGCTCGGCAAACTGATCGCCCACGGCGCCACCCGTGAAGAGGCGCGGCGCAAACTGTTGTGCGCAGTTCAGGACAGCGTGTTGCTGGGCGTGCAGAGCAATCAGCGGCTGCTGGCCAGCCTGTTGCAGCATCCGCAGTTCATCAGTGGGGAGTTCGGCACCGGGTTCATTGCGCAGCACTTTGCCGACCACGACTGCCTACGCGCCTGTTTGCCCAGTGCCGAAGTGCTGGCCTTGGCGGCGGCGCTGTTTTACCTGTGCGCCGCACAGCAACACCGCGCCCCGTTGTCGGGATGGCGCAACAACGCCAGTGCGCCGTTGCTCTATCGCATCGGCCTCGACGCCCGCGACTGGAACGTGCAACTTCGCACCCGTTCAAATAATGCGTTTGAAGTGCAGGTCGCAGAACGTGTCATCGAACTCAGACTCGTCGAACACACTGCCGGAGCCGTGACGCTGGAGATCGATGGCCTGCGCCAGCGCCATGCCTATCGCCTGCGCGACGAGCAGCTCTGGCTGTTCACCCACCCCGGCAGCCTGCATCTGGTGGATCGAACTCATGCGGTGATCGACAGTCAGACCAGCGTCAGTTCCGGCACGTTGAAAGCCCCGATGGATGGCGCCATCATCGAAGTGCTCGTCAGCGAAGGCAGCCCGGTCAGCAAGGGCCAACTGCTGGTGGTGCTGGAGGCGATGAAAATGGAGCACCCGCTCAAGGCCGGCATCGACGGCGTGCTCAAGCGGGTGCAGGTCAAGGTCGGCGATCAGGTAAAAAATCGTCAGGTTCTGTTGCAGGTCGAGTAGTCGCCGCGCGCATCCGCAAGGTTTGACTACGCTCTGAATAATCAGGACGCGGAAATCAGGAAACCTGCGATGCCCCATTGGCTGGTCATAGATCTGGAAGCCACCACCGATGAGGGTGGCTGGCCGGTTACGGAAATGGAGATCATCGAGATCGGCGCGACCCTGGTGGATCGCGCCGGTCGCGAGCAGGATCACTTTCAGCGCTTCGTCAAACCGACGCGGCGCCCCTTGTTGACGCCGTTTTGCCGCGAACTCACGCACATCACCCAGGCCAACATCGATGCGGCGCAGCCGTTGAGCGACGTCTGGCCGGTCTTCGAGCGTTGGCTTGGCCAGCATCGGACGCGCCTTGAAGGCTGGGCCAGTTGGGGCGATTACGACCGCAAGCAGTTGCTTCAGGAATGGCAGCGGCTGCAACTCGACAGTGCCCTGAGCCGGGTGCCGCACATGAACCTCAAACAGCGCTTCGCCAAGGCCCGACGCCTCGAGCGGCCGCTGGGGCTCAATGGCGCGTTGCAACTGGCGGGCATGCAGTTCACCGGTCAGCAGCATCGAGCGCTGGAAGATGCGCGCAATACCGCCCGCTTATTGCCGTTGGTGCTGCCGCTCTAGCGCAGGTGACGGCGCCATAAGCCTTGTGCATACTGGCCGACCCTTTTTGACCCTTTTAAGCCCTTTTCGAGAGGAATCGCCCATGTTTAAAGTCAACGAGTACTTCGACGGCACCGTCAAGTCGATCGCTTTCGGCACTGCTGAAGGCCCTGCGACCATCGGCGTCATGGCCCCGGGCGAATACGAATTTGGCACCAGCCAGCGTGAAATCATGCACGTTGTCTCGGGCGCACTGACCGTCAAGCTGCCGGACAGCGCCGATTGGGAGACCTTCGCCGCGGGCAGCCAGTTCAACGTGCCAGCCAACAGCAAGTTCCAGCTGAAGGTGGCCGTCGACACCGCTTACCTGTGCGAATACCGCGGCTGAAACACCGGTTTCCTGCGCTCATGAAAATGCCCGTGTCGAAGGACACGGGCATTTTTCGTTTCCGGCGGGTTATTCGAGGATTTCCACCGGCATGCCGACTTCAAGCCGGCCGTTGCTGTCGTTGACCAGGTTCTGGCCGAACATCGCGCCGTCGGCCTGGGCACGGGTCTTCTGCAGGGTCGCCAGTGGTTCGCGGTCTGCGCTGCGCTCACCGGTCTGCGGATCGATGGTGGTGAGAATGCATCGCGAGCAGGACTTGACCACGCGGAACTCGACCTCACCGATACGAATCCGCTTCCAGCCGTCCTCGGCGTAGGCGTCACTGCCTTCGATCACCAGATTCGGCCGGAACCGCAGCATTTCCAAAGGTCGCCCGACTTCCTGCGACAAGTGTTGCAGCGAGGCCTCGCCAATCAGCAGCAGCGGAAAGCCGTCGGCGAATGCCACTTGATCGTCGTCCTTGCCATAGCCGGCCTGCGTCGTACGGGCGCGCTCCAGCGGCACTTGCACCAGACGCGTCGGCTTGCCGATGAATTCGCTGACCCAGCGGGCCGCTTCCTCGCCGGCATCCGGTACGCGCAAGGTATCGCGCCAGATGGTTACGCCACGCAGGTCGTCGTCACCGCCGGGCAAGGCGACATCGATTGCCGAATGCCCCGCCGCGCTGAGCGTCAGGCCGCCAGTGGCATTCCATAGCGCCGACAGCTGGCTCATTTTCGCTTCGGCACGCTGGGTCAGGAACCGCCCGCTGGCCTCGTCCACCAGCATCCAGCGTCGGTCGCCCTCAAGCCCCAGTTTGTCCAGGCCGATCCTTTGCAGGACCTCGCCCTTTGCGGATTTCAACGGGTAACGATAAAGCGCGCTCAGACGCAGCATGGCCAGCTCCCTGGTGGGTCAAAAACGCCACCCTATACGAGCTTTGTCAGCGAATCAAAGGCTGACGCGGGGTCAGCCTCGAAAGGTTGATCAGGCCGGTACTTCGTCGAGCATCAGACGCTGGCGCACCACGTCGACCAGTTTGTCCGGCTGGAACTTGGAGAGGAAATTGTCGCAACCGACCTTCTTCACCATCGAATCGTTGAAACTGCCGGACAGCGAAGTGTGCAGCACCACATACAGGCCACGCAGGCGCGGGTCGTTGCGGATTTCGGTGGTCAGGCGATAGCCGTCCATCTCCGGCATTTCGGCATCGGTGAACACCATCAGCAGTTTGTCGGTCATGTTCACCCCGGTGTCCGCCCAGGCCTTGAGCATGTTCAAGGCTTTAAGGCCGTCGCTGGCGATGTGCATCTTCACGCCCAACTGGCCGAGGGTGTCGCGCAATTGCGAGAGCGCCACGTTGGAGTCGTCCACCAGCAACACTTCGCGGCCACGGGCGCGTTCCAGCACCGGATCGTCCAGTTTGTCGCGAGAAACCTTGGCGTTGTACGGCACGATTTCGGCGAGGACCTTCTCGACGTCGATGATTTCCACCAATTGGTCGTCGACCTTGCTGATGGCGGTCAGGTAATGCTGTCGACCGGCACTGGTCGGCGGCGGCAGGATGGCTTCCCAGTTCATGTTGACGATGCGATCCACACCACCGACGAGGAACGCCTGCACCGAACGGTTGTATTCGGTGACGATGATCGTGCTGTTCGGGCCCGGCACCAGCGGGCGCATGCCGATCGCCTGGGACAGGTCAATCACTGGCAGCGTCTGGCCACGCAGGTTGACCACACCGCAGACAAACGGGTGACGCTGGGGCATCAGGGTCAGCTTCGGCAGTTGCAGAACCTCCTGAACCTTGAACACGTTGATCGCGAACAATTGGCGTCCGGCCAGTCGAAACATGAGAATTTCCAGGCGATTCTCACCCACCAGTTGCGTGCGTTGGTCTACCGTGTCGAGAATGCCGGCCATCAATGACTCCTGGGCTTGTTCTGATGAATTCACTATTGGGGGTTATCGGCTGAATCTGGCGGATCTTGATCCCGTCACAAATCACCAACAAAATGCCACGAGCGGGCATTGATGTCACATTAACATCATGCTTTACTGGCCCGGTGAAATCATCTGCTACATTCTCTTCGGCGCGACCTCGGTTTGCGCGACAGGTTCCCGTGCCTAAGGGAATCCCCTAGTAACAATCAGGCCCAACCTGATGTTCGCGATATCCAATAGCCATTAATGTGACGCCATTCTCATTGCATGAACGGAGTCAGGCTATTGTGTGCGATCGCAGTTCAGTGGAAACACATCCTCTTGAAACCCCAGGTCCGTGCGGATGCACACCGGGGCGCGGTCTCGCGACGGTTCATGATCGTCGACACACACGGCATTCCCTCATCAGACATGACGTGGTGGAGATAAGCATGCCGAACGACCGTAGTGATTGGGCGCAGCGGTTCCCCGAATTCCTTGTCGAGGCCGAAACGCTCCTGGCCAAGTCTGAAGAATGCCTCAGCCACCTGCAGTTGATCAGCAATGACAAGGACGCCATCGACTGCATGCTCAGCACCCTCCTGAAGCTTGCGAACAAGGCCGATGCCCTGTCACTGGAGGCGGTGTCCGGATTTTCCCTGCACCTGCATGGCTTGCTCACCCAGGTACAGGATCACGTGGATTTGCATGCGCAGGCCCTGGAAGCACTGAAAGAGTGCTTCACCCTGATGGCCTGGCAACTGGAACTGGTTGACCCACGCACCGGCCAGCTTGGACTGGATGAAAGCGAACAGGCATCGCTCATAGAAGCCTTTGCCTGTCAGGTCGGACAGGCTCACTTCCAATTGCCGCTCAATGGCAAGCCGATGTCCCTCGTCACCTGGTCGGAGCACCAGGCGTAACGAGATACACCATGGGCTGTTCAGGCCCGTCAGTTCTCGCAGTCGTATGTCGCAATTGAATAGTTCATACCTGCCCGCGACCTCTTCCAATAAATAATTACGAGCGATGAATGCGGACTATCCTCTACGGATGTCAGGGTTTTCCTGTGTAAAAGAAAACTTGCGGCTGCATCGCTAATTATCGAGTCAGGTACTTCAACTTTTCCATAATGGAACCGTCGTCCAACATGGCCTGTTTCCTGACTCTTTGGACATATAGGGCAAACGCGACCAACGGTATGTTAAGTGGTATTATGCCGCCCGTTAGTTGTTTCAGTTAATGGCAATGTGACTTCAATGATCGGTCTCCAGCAAAGTTGGCGCTCAATTATCGATCACTGAACCGTCTTTGAAATCAACAACCTGAATGACAGTTTTCCAGACAGAGACCGCCAGCCCTTCTGACCGGTCTGCCCGCAGCGAACATCCATTGGCTCCATCCGCTATGTACGCCAGCCTCAAGTCAATCACCACATGGCCTCCCTCCCGAGAAAATGCCCGCAGGTTCACACTCCTGTTGTGCACGGCTTCGGCCTTGGGCAGCCTGTTGTGCTATGGCTTCTCTGCGCCGTTGCCGCTCGGCCTGCTGCTGATCAACGTGGCGGCTGCCGGCTGTGTCTGGACCCAACATCGTCTGTCGCGCAAATCCATCAAGTTCCAGCCTCAGGAACTGGCCGACCGTTTGCTGGAAGTCCAGGAAAACGAGCGCCATCGCCTGAGTCGTGAACTGCATGACGATATCGGCCAGCTGCTGACCGCCGCCAAGCTGCAAAGCGAATGGCTCAAGCGCCGCCTGCCCGCAGATATGCAGGAACACTGCTCGGTCCTTTGCGAGACCCTGGAAGAAACCCTCAACAAGGTTCGCGACGTCTCGGCCATTCTCAATCCGCGGCAGTTGACCAGCCTTGGCCTGGAAGCAAGCCTGCGGGCGCATTTGCTCAAGGTATTGGCCAATACTTCGGTGCACTGGAGTCTTGATTGCCAGCAGCGCCTGAATGGAATCCCCGAAGAAATGGCGGTCGCTGCCTTTCGCATCACTCAGGAAGCGGTCACCAACATCCTTCGCCATGCACAGGCCAAAAACCTGTTGATCCGCGTACAACGCCTGCCGCAGGGCCTGACCTTGCTGATCAGCGATGATGGCCTGGGCTTTTCCCCGGCAGCGAATCCGGGGCGCGAAGGACAACGGGGCATGGCCGGAATGGCCGAACGGATCGAACAACTGGGCGGCACACTGAGCGTGACCAGCGAGCCGGGCAAAGGTACTCAAATCGAAGCACTATTCCCCTGGGCGCCCCGTGCACTCGAGCGGGCCAGTACGAATAAGGTTATGCGTTGACTTGTAACTTACTTCTAGTGGATGACCACTCGCTGATCAGGGCCGGCGTACGCGCCCTGGTGCTGGATATTCCCGGTTATGCGGTGATCGGCGAGGCCAATGACGGCTCGCAGCTGCTCGAGATGGTCGAGCAGCTGTCTCCCGATATCGTATTGCTGGACATTTCCATGAAGGAAACCGGCGGACTGGAAGCCCTCCAGCGGCTCAGACGCGTACGCCCGCACGCCAAAGTGCTGATTCTCTCGATGCACACCGACCCCGCGCTGATCATGCAGGCGCTGGAGTCCGGCGCTCACGGCTACCTGCTCAAGGACACCACGGCCACCGAGCTCGAACATGCACTGGAAGCACTGCGCAACAACGAGCGCTACTTGAGCCCAGCCATCGCCCACACCGTGATCAATCAGGCGCTGACACGCAACCTCAAGCAGCAACCGGAAGTCACCGAGTCGCACAACCTGACAGCACGCCAACTGGAAATCCTGCGTCTGATCGTACGCGGCAAGTCCACACGGGAAATCGCCAATGGTCTGGGCTTGAGCATCAAGACGGTCGAAACTCACCGCTCGCAGATCATGAAACGCCTGCAGATCTACGATGTGGCGGGCCTGGTGCTGTTTGCCGTGCGGGAACAGATCATCAGTCTGGACGACTGAGCCGGGTCGTTGTGCTCAACAGCGGCGAGTCCTTGGGCAAATGCACACGCAAGGCTGCGGGGCGCGCCGCAAACCGCAGACTGTCGCCCTCCAGTGGCTCACCGTCGAGATTGATGCAAAGCCCTTCGGCAACCTTGATTTCAACCCACGGCAAACGGGTGCGCACGAACATGTTGTCGATGCCGAACCCGTCGCTGAGCAGATTTTTCAGCGTACCGACCAATTCCTGCGGCGCCGGCAGAATGCTGATATCCAGAAGACCGTCATCCACCAGCGCTTCCGGGCACAACACATGCCCGCCACCGGCCTGGCGACCATTGCCGATCCCCAGCGCCAGCAGCTCGCCACGCCAATGAAAATCCGGTCCCTGCAACTCGCCGTAGGCGGCATGCAGTTCACTGAACCGCGATAAACCGGTAAACAGGTAAGCCGCGCCGCCCAGCACTTTTTTCAGATCTTCCGACGTGTTGGCCGTCACCTGACTGCCGAACCCGCCGGTGGCCATGTTCAGGAATATCTGCCCGCCGACTTCACCCAGATCGATGTCATGGGCGTGCGCCTCAAGCAATTCGAGCGCTTCGGCCGGTTCCAGGGGAATAGCGGCCGCACGGGAAAAATCATTGGCGGTTCCCAGCGGCAACAGCACCAGACTGGCCTTGCCTGGCTGCGCCGCCAGCGCTTCGGCGATATCACGCAGGGTGCCATCTCCACCACCGGCGATGATCTGACGGTATCCCGCCGCCAACGCCTCTTCCACCAGACGCTGGGCATCGCCGGCCTCCCAGGTCAGGCGCACGGCCAGTTCCCAGCCCTGTTTACGCTTGTTCTCGACAGCGGCACGAACCGCCTCGTTGAGTGCCTGCTTGCCATGCAGAATCAACAATGCCTTGCGTTCACTCATTACGGTCACTCCCGGAATTGAATCAGTACCGGACATCTTGACCCTCAACGCGGGTAAAAAAGTCGCACACCTTCCAATTAATTCCTGACGCTCGTCCTGCCCGCCCTACATATCGGTAATTTTTCGTACAGAACGTAAGGAATCGGCTCAATTGACCCGGCCAGGTCATTGGTACAACGTGTGTCGGCGTTAGAGATCTTCAATTCAATTACACAAGGATGTGCATGTAATGAGTGGATACAGTTTCAGGATTTTCGATTTCTTGCATTCCGGCATTTGCCAACAGCCCTCAATGGCCACAGGTGGACATTTCCATGCAAAGCCATGAAGCAAGACTATCCGTGAGTCCGGTTGCCTCTCTCTCCGAAAGTCGCGCCAGTCTCAAAGACGAATTCAAATGCAGCGCCAGAAATGCTGGAGAAAGCGATATGGAGCCGCGTGTCACCGAGCTGGAAACTCACCTGAAGTACATTCGACGCGATATGGACGAAGTCAGGGGAGACGTCAAAGCCATCAAACATCGCCTGGCCTACTCGGCAGGCGCGACAGCGATGGTGCTCGGACTGTTGGGCTGGATTGCCAACAGCCGGTTCGATCAACTGCTTACACTGCTCAGCCGTTGATCAGTTGAAAGGCAGGCACCGTTAAGCGACAGTGCCTGCCTTTCATATGCCTGCAATCAACCAAGAAGTTCGCTGAGTGGAATGAACGGCACCTGGTCTCCCTTGGCCAGGACTCGCCCTTCCTGCACTTCCACCAACCCCTCGGCCCAGGCAGCGCTGCGCAGGACGCCCGAGCTCTGGTTACGGTAGATAATCGCTTGCCCCTGCTCCAGACGTCCGCGCAGAAATTCACGGCGATTACCGGCCTGAGGCCAGGCAAAGCCTGCGGTCACTGAAAACTTCAGTGGTTCGACATCCTGCACGCCCTGGCGACGCAACAGATAAGGTCGGGTCAACAAGGCAAAAGTCACCAGTGTCGAAGCAGGATTTCCCGGCAATCCAACCACAGGGACACCACGAAAATGCCCGACCGTCAGCGGTTTGCCAGGTTTGATTGCCAGCTTCCAGAGCGTCAGCTCGCCCTCTTCCCTCAAGGCGATTCCAAGGAAATCAGCTTCCCCGACAGATACACCCCCGGTTGAAAGAATCAGATCTACATCCTGAAGCGCTCCAAGTCGCGCGCGGGTGGTAGGCAGGTCATCAGGCAGAATACCGGCATCCACCACTTCACATCCCAAGCGCTGCAACCAGCTGCACAACAACACCCGGTTACTGTTGTAGATCTGCCCCGGCCCCAATGCCGTGCCCGGCTCGACCAACTCATCACCCGTGGACAGTACCGCCACACGAACCCGGCGGACTACCTCAAGTCCTGAACAACCCAGCGATGCAGCCAACCCCTGCTCGATCGGACCGAGCCGGGTTCCGGCGGGCAATACCAACTCACCGACCGTCGTTTCCTGGCCTTGTGGACGAATGTTCTGCCCGGCCACCATCGCCTCGGTAAAACTCACGCGTTCATCGGCATGAATCTCGGTGTTTTCCTGCATCTCGACACAGTCCGCACCGGCAGGCACCGGCGCGCCGGTAAAGATTCGGGCGCAAGTGCCCGGTTTCAAAGGCTCTGGCGCCTGTCCGGCGAAAATCTTCTGACTGACCGGCAACGGCTCGCCGGTCCAGTCAGCCAGATTCAAGGCATAACCGTCCATGGCGCTGTTCGGCCACGGCGGCAGATCCAGTGTCGAAATCAGATCCTGCGCCAGCACCCGCCCCTGAACCTGAGCCAGTGGCAAAAACTCGTATTCGACAATCCGCGAGCTCTCGGCCATTTCCAGCAACCGCGCGAATGCCTCTTCAACCGGCATCAGGCTGCCGGTCTTGCCCGGCTTACCCACGGGATTCACAAGGCGCCGCCTGTTTCAAATGAGTGACGAAATTGCATGGGCGGTGGCGTGAGTCCAGTTGCTCGGCGAGGATGCCATCCCAACCGGTGCGCACTGCGTTGGTCGAGCCAGGCAGGCAGCACACCAGCGTGCCATTGGCCAGTCCCGCCAAAGCCCGGGATTGCACGGTGGAGGTGCCGATATCCGCCACCGAGATCTGACGAAACAGCTCACCAAAACCATCGACCTGCTTGTCCAGCAGGCAAGCTACCGCTTCGGGGGTGCTGTCACGGCCGGTAAAACCGGTTCCGCCGGTAATCAGCACTACTTGCACGACGTCTTCGGCAATCCAGTGGGCGACTTGCGCACGGATCTTGTAGAGGTCATCTTTGAGCAGCACCCGCTGCGCCAGATGGTGGCCTGCGGCCGTCAGACGGTCGACAAAAACCTGACCGGAAGTATCGGTTTCCAGAGTTCGGGTGTCGCTGACCGTCAGTACCGCGATATTGAGCGGTACGAAAGGTACATCAGCCTTGGCTTTCATAGGCTCGTCCAGTTGTAGGAGAAACAGCCCGGTGTTATATCACAGCGCCCCCTTTTTTCGCCGCCCCTGCAGAGAGCTGCCATGACCTCGAACACGCCATTGTCACCTTGTTCCATCCTGTTGCTGGCAGGTGGGCGCGGTCAGCGAATGGGCGGCCAGGACAAGGGACTTGTGGAATGGCACGGTGAACCGCTGATCGCACATCTGCAGCGCAAGGTTCGCCCGCTGACAGATGATCTGATCATTTCCTGCAACCGCAATCATGAACGCTATGCGCCATTCGCTGACCAATTGGTGAGCGATGACGAGGAAGACTTTCCTGGTCCCCTGGCTGGCATTCGCGCCGGCTTGAAAGCCGCGCGCCATACTCACCTGCTGGTACTGCCCTGCGATGTTCCGCGAATCGATCTTGCGCTGCTGCACAGCATGCGCGAGGCGGCCAGTCTGAATTCTGAAAAACCTTTAATGTTGCGACATGACGATCACTGGGAACCGCTGCTTTGCGTGATCCCGGTGGCGCTCCTGCCCGCTTTCGAAAACGCCTGGAACGCAGGAGAACGCAGCCCCGGCCGGGTGATGCGCACACTTGATGCCCAGGCCCTGGTTTGCCCTGACAACGATCCACGCCTGGCCAATCTCAACACCCCTGAACTGTTGAGTTCGCACAACACTGTGTCAGACTGACAGCATTCAAGGAACTTGCACGCCTTGTATACGTCTCAAGCTCAGTAACCAAAAGAATTTCCCTACGGAGACACACTCATGACTCAACGGACCCTCGCCACTTTCATGCTCGCACTGGGCCTCGCCACCCTCGCCGGTTGCGCTTCGCCAACAGTGATCACCTTGAATGACGGTCGCGAAATCCAGGCTGTCGACGCCCCTAAGTATGATGAAGATTCGGGCTTCTACGAGTTCGAGCAACTGGACGGCAAGCACACTCGCATCAACAAGGACCAGGTCCGCACTGTCAAAGAGCTGTAAGCTTTCAGTTCGACAGCGGATACAGAAAAGCCCGCAACATGCGGGCTTTTTCGTGTCTGACAGATAAGGGTCGATACCCGGGATCACCAGTCCAGTGTGATCCGGCTTTCAAACTCGCGCACCTGCCCTGTGACCGGATCGATGAACCGCAACCCCTGCGCCAGCAGCTTGAGCGGATTGGCATAATCATCCTCAACGTCTTTGAGCACTTCGGGGTAAAACGGATCATTGCAGATGCTCGCCCCCAGCGACGTCATGTGTACCCGCAACTGATGCTTCTTGCCGGTCACCGGATACAGTCCGTACCGCCATAGTTCGCCGTTCTTTTCACGAACCTCCACCGCCGTTTCGGTGTTACTCACACCTGGTCCTTCCTGCATGCGGAAAAACGGTTCACCGTCAATCATGCGGCTCTTGTGCACCAACGGAAATTCCAGCCCGGGCAGCGCGGCAGCAATGGCTTCATAGCGTTTTTCGATTTGCCGCGTCGGGAACAGCGACTGATACGCCGACCGCGTCTGTGGATTGGCAGAGAAAATCACCAGCCCGGCCGTGTGCCGGTCAATCCGGTGCAGCGGTACCAGATGAGGATTGTCCAGGCGCCGGATCAATCGGCGAAGCAGGGTCTGTTCGACGTACTCGCCCGCCGGGGTCACCGGAAGGAAATGCGGCTTGTCGGCCACCACCAGATGCTCGTCCGCGTACAGAATCGTCTCGACCACCGGGATCGGCTTTTCATCCGGCACTTCACGAAAATAGTGAATGCGCAGCCCTTCCTTGTAGGGCAAATCCAGCGGGATCGGCTGCCCCTGACCATCGAGCACCCGGCCCCGGGCGATTCGATCCAGCCATTGATCGCGCCCTATGGCACTGAAATGCTCACACAGACAGTCGAGCACTGTCCGCCAACTACCGGGGGGCAGATACAGCGTGCTGGCCTGATTCTGTGCGGCGGAAAACGTGGGTGTGCTGGACATACGGAAAACTCGAACCCTCAAAGCAGAGCGGCATTATCCAACACCGGACGCAGCAGACCTAGCGCGGAATCAGGCGGGGATCGATTTGAGCGCCGCCGCCTCGGTAAATTCCTTGAGCCAGCGCAACACATCCACGGCATCCCAACGACCCGGATCGTACAAGGCGTACAACAAACCCTGATACCCAACCACATCCAGCTGCTTGTGATAGCCGGCACGCTGGAACAATGCCTCGATCTCGGCAAAGCACGTATTGAAATGAAGCTTGTTGAAGGGAGTCTTGCCTTCCGTGACCAGACCGTCCAGGCGCAATTCGTGGACGGCCTCGCGCACCACGTCAACCGACATCCCGTTCACGCTGCTTTTCAACTGTTCGACATTGACCACGGTTGCTCCCTCTGACATCCGGTTTGGCCTGAGCAATGCCTGAAAACGGCATGGCAGGCCAATCCAATTACTGTATGCGCATACAGTAACCGAATAACCCGAAAGGTGCCAAGCCGTGATTGAGCGAAGGTGACGAATGCCATCAACGCAGAAGAGGAAAAAACCTTAACGCAGGAATGCCACCACCTGATCGGCGCTGAACGGCCACCCCAGTTCCGCGCCGGTATCAACCCTGCGCAGGACAGGGATGCGCAGGCTGTAAGCCTCGAACCACGATTCGTTGTCAGCAATGTCCACCAGTTCCACCAGCAGACCATGCTCGACAAAAGGCATCAGTTCGGCCTCTGCGACTTCACACAAATGGCACCCCAGGGTGCCGAACAACTGGCATTCAGGAAGCATGTGCGTTCAACCCCAAAAATCGAGTGATCATTCTAGGCCCGCTCACAAGGCCCGTCGACCCACCCATCCGGTGCGAAAACCGGCCTTGGCAAAACCCTGACGTAAATCAGCCCACAAAATCGCCGCTTGCGCGATGCTCCGGTGTTTTTTACCTCTACGCTTGAAGAGCCTGATCTGTCCCGGAGTGTCTTGTGTTTGCCAATCTGCTGATCATTCTGGCGTCGTCCCTGGTGATGATTGCCCTGTTCCGTCGCCTGCGCCTGCCACCTGTGCTGGGCTATCTGTGCGTAGGGTTGATGGTCGGGCCGAACGCGTTCGACTGGATCAATGAAAGCGAACATTTGCCGGATCTTGCCGAACTGGGTGTGGTGTTTCTGTTGTTTTCCCTGGGGCTGGAATTCTCCCTGTCGAAAATGATTGCCCTGCGCAAGGTAGTTTTCCGACTGGGCAGCCAGCAGGTGGTGATCACCACGGTGCTGCTGGGAAGCGTGCTGATGCTGCTGGGCATGCCTGCCACACCGGCCTTGCTGCTGGGCGCCGGCCTGTCGTTGTCATCCACGGCGATTGTGACCAAGGAGCTGGGCAGTCTCGGCGAAATTTTCAGCAGCCATGGCCAGAACGCGGTGGGCGTGCTGTTGTTCCAGGACGTGGTGGCAGTGTTGCTGCTGACGCTGGTGCCGGTGTTCGCCGGCAGCAGTGATCAGGCCTGGTACTGGGCGCTGCCCCTGACCTTGTCGAAGACCGTATTGCTGTTCTTCGGTTTGTTGCTGACCAGTCGCTGGCTGCTGCCACGCCTGTTCCAGGAAGTCGCGGCGTCCCGCTCGGCGGAACTGTTCGTGTTGCTGGCACTGGTCATTGTGCTGCTGACGGCCTGGCTGACCCACTTGCTGGGCCTGTCTCCGGCCCTCGGCGCGTTCCTCGCGGGCATGCTGCTGGGCGAAAGCCATTACCGGCATCAGATCGAGGCCGATATCCGGCCGTTTCGCGACATTCTGCTGGGGCTGTTTTTCGTCAGTATCGGCATGCTGATCGACCTGCAACTGTTCGCCAGTCACAGCCTGCAGATTATCGGCATGACCCTGGGTTTACTGGTGATCAAAGGCCTGGTGGTGACGCTGCTGGTGAAATGGCGCGGCAGCGACAGTGAAACGGCCTGGCGCAGCGGTCTTGCTCTCGCCCAGGGCGGAGAATTCTGCTTCGCCCTGATGGCGCAGATGCAGCAGAACCGGCTGCTCCCCGCCGAGCTCGGCGCCCTGCTGCTCGCCGCCACCTTCTGCTCGATGCTGCTGACGCCTTTGCTGTTACGCGCCGCACCGCGCATCGCCGCCACCCTGCACCGCAAACCCAATCAGGAAGCGCAGATCGAGGAAATCAGCGCCCTCAATGCCGGGTTCGACGGGCATGTGGTGATCTGCGGCTACGGCCGTGTCGGTCAGTCGATCGGGCGCTTCATGCGCAATGCCGGGCAAACCTACGTCGCACTGGATAACGATCCGGTGCGAATACAGGAAGCCGCCACCGTCGAACGCGACGTCCACTACGGCGATTCAACCCGCGGCGATCTGTTGACCGCCGTCGGCTTGCTGCGCGCCAGGTTGCTGGTCATTGCCGTGGATCAAGCTGACGTTGCCTTGCGGGTTCTCAAGGAGGCCCGGCGCCTCAACCCGACAGTACCGATTCTGGTACGCACCCGGGATGACAGCCAGTCGGCCGAGCTGAAAGCGGCCGGCGCCAGTGAAGTGGTGCCGGAGCTGCTGGAGTCGAGCCTGATGCTCGGTTCCCATGCGCTGATCCTGCTGGGGTTTCCTGCGCATCGGGTTCAGGAGAAAGTCGATCAGGTGCGCATCGATCGTTATCGCCTGCTTCACGGTTTTTACCCCGGAGCCGACGATGAGGAAACCTAGTCCTGGCTCACCGCGCCGATCTTGTGCAGCGACAGGTCGGCGCCGTAGTACTCCTGTTCCTGGCTCAGGCGCAAACCATGCAGTGCCTTGATCGAACCGTAGACGACAAACCCGCCGATCAGCGCCACCGCCACACCAAGGGCGGTGCCGATCAACTGGCTGATGAGGCTTACGCCGCCGAGTCCGCCCAGCGCGGTCGAGCCGAAGATCCCGCAGGCAATGCCGCCCCACACGCCACACAGACCATGCAACGGCCAGACACCCAGCACGTCATCGATCCGCCATTTGACTTGCGCCGCCGTGAAACACCAGACAAAAAGGGCACCGGCAATCGCGCCGGTCACCAGCGCGCCGACCGGGTGCATCAGGTCGGAACCGGCGCACACTGCCACCAGCCCGGCCAACGGACCGTTGTGCAGAAAGCCCGGGTCGTTGCGCCCGACGATCAACGCCGCCACCGTGCCGCCGACCATCGCCATCAGCGAGTTGACCGCCACCAGTCCGCTGACTCCCTGCAGGGTTTGCGCGCTCATTACGTTGAAGCCAAACCAGCCGACGATCAGAATCCACGAACCCAATGCCAGAAACGGAATGCTCGAAGGCGCGAACGCCACCAGCTTGCCGTCACGATAGCGCCCGTTGCGCGGCCCGAGCAGCAACACCGCCGCCAGCGCCAGCCAACCGCCCATGGCATGCACCACCACAGAACCTGCAAAGTCATGGAAGGCTGCACCGAACTGCGCAGTCAGCCAGGCTTGCAGGCCGTAGTTGCCGTTCCAGATCATGCCTTCGAAAAACGGGTAGATGAACGCTACGATCAGTGCCGTGGCGCACAGTTGTGGCACAAACCGCGCCCGTTCGGCGATGCCGCCGGAGATAATCGCCGGGATCGCCGCTGCAAAGGTCAGCAGGAAGAAAAACTTCACCAGTCCATAACCATGATCGGCACTGAGCACCGCCGCCGGTTGCAGGAAGGTCACCCCGTACGAAAGCCAATAGCCTATAAAGAAATAGGCGAGCGTCGACACCGCGAAGTCGCTGAGAATCTTCGACAGAGCGTTGACCTGGTTTTTCTGGCGAACCGTTCCGACCTCCAGAAACGCGAATCCGGCATGCATGGCCAGCACCATGACCGCACCGATCAGAATGAACAACGTGTTGGAACTGTGAACCAGTGTGTCCACAGCGCTTTGCAGATTTTCCATGAGGAGGCAGACCCGAAGCTGAAAAAGGCACCAAAGCGGTTCATGCGCACATTTCATGCACCAAGTTGCGGCTGCGCAGTTACTGATCCGGTCGTTCGGTGAACCGCTTTGGCGCACTAGGTCGATGGGCTGACATGAACCCTCATCGTCCGGGCCATGCTTTGCCCGGGTTCGCGCCCGGCAACAGCGCACTGCTACCGATCGACGCACCACGACACAGCAAAAGTTGTACCAGCCATTTGCACTGAACCTTCACACTTGGCTCATACTCGAACGCTTCAGAACGCTGCTTCAAAACGCCACTTACGGAGATCCCCCATGGCCAGCATCAAGGCAAAGACTGCTCAAGAAATCCTGATGAACGACTTCCAGACGCTGGTCAGCGACACTGAACGGTTGCTGGAACACACCGCCACGCTGGCCGGTGATCAGGCTGACGAGTTGCGCGAGCAAATCCACGAGAGCCTGCTGCGCGCACGGGAAACCCTGAAGTTGACTGAAGAGACTCTGCGCGAGCGCGGTCAGGCTGCGGTCAACGCCACCGAGGAATATGTGTCCGCCAACCCTTGGCAATCGGTGGGCATCGCCGCCGGCGTAGGGTTTCTGATCGGCCTGCTGGCCACGCGGCGCTGATCATGTCGATCGGTGAATCCGGCCCGAACACGGGCACCGCCTCCTCCACACGACGTCTGGGCGCCGCCGTTCTCGGTCTGCTGCACAGCCACGTCGAATTGTTCGGTATCGAATTGCAGGAGCAGAAGTCACGTACCGTCAGCCTGTTGCTGTTCGCCGGCCTCGCGCTGGTGTTTGCGCTGCTGTTGCTGGTTGGCCTGTCGACGCTTGTCCTGATTGTGTTCTGGGACACCTATCGCCTGGCTGCAATCATTGGTCTGTGTGTGTTCTATACCCTGGCAGCAATCTTTTGCGCGCTGCGTCTCAAGGCCGCGATCTTCGATGAATCCTCGCCCTTCCACGGCACGCTGGAAGAATTGGCCAACGACCGGGAGCGCCTGTTGCCATGAGCCTGCCTGAACTTCCGCACAACAGCTCACGCCGGGAAATGCGCAAGGCACTGATCCGTTTGCGCATGGAAATGCATCGTCAGGAAATCCGCCACGAAACCGGCCAGGTCCTGCAACCACTGCAACGCATGCGTGGCATGACGCAAAACCTGCAGGGCGGTTTCGGCATCAAGCACGCGCCGTTATGGGGCGTGGCGGCCGTGACGCTGCTGGGCTTCATCACGGGAAAAGGAGCCAAAAGCGGTGGTGTCGGCGGCTTGACCCGACTGATCCGCCTGGGCACCAGCCTCGCTCCACTGATCAAGCTGGTCATGCAGAGTTCGAGCAAACGCTGACCCTTCGCATCTGGCTGCATTCTTGCAACATCAGCGGGATTGAATCTCTTATCCGGAGATTCAATCCCGCTCGCCTATCCGGCCGGCAGAATTCGACCAGAACAAGAACGACAAGGAGGCCCCGTGATCGACGGGCAACCGCTCGCCTGCTTTCAACCTTTCATCGATACCGCCACCGGACGCATTGCAGGTGTCGAGGCACTGGGTCGTCTGCGCCAGGCCGATGGCCAACTGGTATCGGTCGGACCGCTGTTCGCCGACCCGCGCACCCCGGCCGTCGCGCTGCGCCGACTGGACCGGCAGATCCGGGATAACGCGTTGAGCCGACTGCACGAAGCGCCGCCGGACTGGTTTCTCAGCCTGAACATGTCACCGCGCTGGATCAGTCGCTTGCGTGCCGACCAGGCCTTGCCGAGCCTGAAACAGCTTGCACGGCACGGTATCGATCCACAGCGGATTGTTTTCGAGATTACTGAACTTGGCGGCAACAGCCAGCGCCTGAGCGAAGTCGTGGCCCGCTATCGCGATGCCGGTGCCCGGATTGCCATCGACGATTTCGGCGCCGGCTATTCGCAGCTTGATCGCGTGCTGGCGCTGCAACCGGACATTCTCAAACTCGACATGCGCCTGTTCCAGGCCGCCGCACTTGGCGGCCCGAGCAGTGACGTGGTCAAAGCCCTCGCGCAAATGGCCGAAAAAACCGGCTGCTGGATCATTGCCGAAGGCGTGGAAACCACGGCGCAGCTGAATTTCGCGCTGGAGTGCGGATCGCGCTACGTGCAAGGTTTTCTGTTCGCCCGGGCGCATGAGGCACTTTTCGGCACGGATGACTTCGTTGAGCGCTTTGCCGAGCTGCGCCAGTCCTACGTGCGCCAGAAGCTGGCCGAACGCAGCAGATGGATGTTCATGCGCCAGCAGCTCGGCGAACTCATGACCATCCTGCAAACCTGGGCCCAGGCCCGCGCCCCGCTCAGCGCCCTGCCACAGCTCGACGCCTTCCCGTGGCTGCTGCGCTTTTACCAATGCGACCGTCACGGCACCCAGCTGACGCCAAACCTGGAATGGCGACAAAGCGGCTGGGTCGCCGACAATCGCTACCTGGGCCACAACTGGTCGTGGCGCCCGTACTTCTATCACCTGCTGGCCGAAGGCTGGGAAGAACGGCGCCTGACGCTTTCCAACACCTATCGCGACGCCACCAGCAACCAGTATTGCCTGACCGCCGGACAGTTTTTCGATAACGGCGAGCGCCTGCTGCTGATCGACATCGATGCGGCAGGATTGTAGTTGCGCTTGCAGATGCCAGCCTGAACCGGGAAGCTAGGGAATCAGTCACCAGACGGAGAGAATCAGCCTTGGATTGGCATACCCTGCTCAACCGCGAACGTCTCGGCAAACCCTTGCACAGCCCGCAGGAACTGGGCCGCAGCCCGTTCCATAAAGACCATGACCGCATCATCTTCTCCGGCGCCTTCCGCCGCCTGGGGCGCAAGACCCAGGTGCATCCGGTGTCGAGCAACGACCACATTCACACGCGCCTGACCCACTCGCTGGAAGTCAGTTGTGTCGGCCGCTCGCTGGGCATGCGCGTCGGTGAAACCCTGCGCCGCGCCCTGCCCGAATGGTGCGAACCGAGCGATCTGGGCATGGTGGTTCAATCGGCCTGCCTGGCACACGACATCGGCAATCCGCCGTTCGGCCATTCCGGTGAAGACGCGATCCGTCACTGGTTCCAGCAGGCTGCCGGGCGCGGATGGCTGGACGCGATGAGCGACGCCGAGCGCGGTGACTTCCTGAACTTCGAAGGCAATGCCCAGGGTTTCCGGGTGCTCACGCAGCTGGAATATCACCAGTTCGACGGCGGGACACGACTCACCTACGCCACCCTCGGCACCTATCTGAAGTACCCGTGGACCGCGCGACACGCTGACTCCCTCGGTTACAAGAAGCACAAATTCGGTTGCTATCAGAGCGAACTGCCGTTGCTGGAGCAGATCGCCCACAAGCTGGGTCTGCCGCAACTGGAAGAGCAACGTTGGGCACGCCATCCGTTGGTGTATCTGATGGAGGCGGCGGACGACATCTGCTACGCCCTGATCGATCTGGAAGATGGCCTGGAAATGGAGCTGCTGGATTATGCCGAAGTCGAGTCGCTGCTGCTCGGTCTGGTCGGCGATGATCTGCCCGAAACCTATCGCCAGCTCGGCCCGCAGGATTCACGCCGGCGCAAACTGGCAATCCTGCGCGGCAAGGCCATCGAACACCTGACCAACGCGGCCGCCCGAGCCTTCGTCGAACAACAGGACGCACTGCTGGCCGGTACGCTGCCGGGGGATCTGGTGGAGCACATGCACGGTCCGGCCAAGCGCTGCGTGTTGAACGCCAAGGACATCGCCCGCAAGAAAATCTTTCAGGACAAGCGCAAGACCCTGCATGAAATTGGTGCTTACACGACCCTGGAGATTTTGCTCAACGCCTTCTGCGGTGCGGCCCTGGAACAGCACAACGGCCGCACGCCGTCGTTCAAGAGCCGCCGGATTCTCGATCTGCTGGGCAACAACGCACCGGATCCGCACGGTCCTCTACATACATCGTTCCTGCGCATGATCGACTTCATCGCCGGCATGACCGACAGCTACGCCAGCGACATGGCGCTGGAAATGACCGGCCGTTCCAGCCACTGACGCCTGCCCCCCCGCCCAATCTGCAATGGATCGGGCGGGTCTTGTGCAATAACGGCGAAAAGACAGACCCTTCTTTTTTTATATGTTCAAGAAGGCGAAACCGGAAAACCGATAATAGTTCCAGCATCGACCGCACTGCGCCCCTCCAAACTTAAACAAGAACAACTCTTGAACATCTCACGCCTCTACCTACGTCAAACCTAGTTAACACGTAGTCTGATTCTTCTTTATTTGTAGGACTTCTCCCTGATTGCTGCTGACGGCCTGCCAGTTCATGCGAGCGTTCATTCATCTGAGCTAAGGTTCGCCCTTTATTTGCGCTCGTATGGGATTTGATTATGAACTCCGTTTTTATTGTCGACGATCACCCGGTCATCCGCCTTGCCGTTCGAATGCTGCTGGAGCATGAAGGTTATAAAGTCGTCGGAGAAACCGATAACGGTGTCGATGCCATGCAGATGGTTCGCGAATGCATGCCCGACCTGATCATCCTCGACATCAGCATTCCCAAACTCGACGGCCTGGAAGTCCTGTCCCGCTTCAACGCAATGAGTTCGCCATTCAAGACGCTGGTATTGACTGCGCAATGCCCGACCCTGTTCGGCATACGTTGCATGCAGTCAGGTGCCTCGGGTTACGTGTGCAAACAGGAAGACCTGAGCGAACTGGTCAGTGCAATCAAAGCCGTACTGTCCGGTTACAACTACTTTCCCAGCCAGGCCTTGAATCCGGTTCGTCAAGATGATGTGCGCTATGTAGAACTTGAACTTTTCAAATCCGTCAATGATCGGGAACTGATGGTGCTGCAATTATTTGCCCAAGGGCGTACCAACAAGGAAATAGCCAAAGGCATGTTTCTCAGCAATAAAACCGTCAGTACTTATAAAAAACGCCTCATGCAAAAACTCAAAGCCAAGTCCCTTGTAGAACTTATCGAAATGGCCAAACGTAACGCACTCGTGTGAGAGCCAACATGCCCAGTCGCTTAAAGAGTTTTCTGATTGCATTGAGTGCATGCCTGTGTATCAGCGCACCTGTCACGGTTGCATCGCTTACCTTCCAGGACTTTGTCCTGCTTGCGCGCTCGACCGACAGATCCATATCGGTCTCGCTCGAGCCCGCGCAGATGGCGTGGCTGCACGCTCGCAATGAGTTGATTCTTGGGGCCTCTGCTCCCGACTATCCGCCCTTCGACATGACCACCAGCGGGCACGACTTCGAGGGATTCACGGCGGACTACGCGGGGCTGGTCGGCCAGGCGACCGGTCTGCCGGTCAAGGTCAGGCGCTTCGCGTCTCGAGAAGCCGCGATTCGGGCATTGATCGACGGCAGCATCGACATGCTCGGCACATCCAACGGCTTCGAAGCGGAAAACCCGGACATCGTGCTGTCCCGCCCCTACGCCGTCGATCAACCGGTGCTGGTGACCCGCGAAGGCGAAACCCGCTCTCTGACCGAAGGCCTGGCCGGTCTGCGGCTGAGCATGCTCTATCACTATCTGCCGCTGGATGAGGTCAAGGCGATGTATCCCAAAGCCCTCATCACGTCCTATCCGTCCTACCAGAACGCAATCAACGCCGTCGCATTCGATCAGGCGGACGTGTTTCTCGGCGACACCATTTCCACGCACTACATGATCAGCAAGGGTTACCTGAACAACATCCGCATGGCCAATTTCGGCAAGCACGAGGCTCACGGGTTCAGCTTCGCCGTGCATCGCAACAACGCACAGCTGGTCAAAATCATCGACACCGTGCTCAAGACTGTCCCTGGCAGCGAGCGCGAAAACATCGCCAAGCGCTGGAGCGTCGGCAGCGACACACTGCTCACAGACCAGAAGCTGCAACTGACCCGACGCGAAGAACAGTGGCTGAAAAGGAATCCGGTGGTAAGTGTGGTCGTCAACGAGGCCTTCGCCCCGCTGACGTTCTTCGACAGTGATGGCAACTTTCGCGGCATCAGTGCCGACCTGCTCGAACTCATCCGCTTGCGCACCGGCCTGCGTTTCGACGTCCGCCGCAGCCGCAACGATGCAGAGATGATCAAGCAGGTTGAAAATCACCAGGCCGACCTTATCGCCGCCCTGCTGCCCACCACTCAGCGCGAGCAAACCCTGACCTTCAGTCGCCCCTACCTGGAAAACTCCTATGTCCTGTTGACCCGAAAAGCGGCCGACAGTCCGACCCACCTGGGTCAGCTCAAACGCAAACGACTGGCGATCGCCCAGGGCAATCCGATGATCGAATACCTGCGGTCCGAATTTCCACGTATCCAACTGATCGAAACACCCGACACCTTCAGTGCCGTGGCGTTACTCGACGCAGGTCAGGTCGAGGGCGCAGTGAACTCGCTGGTCATCGCCAACTACTTCATCACATCCCGCATTTTCGAACAGCCACTGCAGATCACCACCACCATCGGCACACGTCAGGCGGCCTTCTCCCTGGCCACAGCTCGAGACAACACGGAACTGAGCTCGATCATCGACAAGTCGCTGATGAGCATCACCCCCGAAGAACTGGGCATCATCAATGGTCGCTGGCGTGGCTACTCAAGTGTTTCGCAAGGCACATGGCATCAGTACCAGCGCTTTTTTTATCAGGCGATCGGCGGCGCCTGCCTGCTGTTGCTGCTGTCGCTGTTCTGGAATGCCTACATGCGCCGCCAGATCAAACAACGCAAGGCAGCCGAACGAGCCTTGAACGATCAACTGGAATTCATGGGCGCACTGGTCAACGGCACACCCCACCCCATCTACGTGCGTGACCGCCAGGGCGTGCTGAAAAGCTGCAATGACAGCTATCTCCAGGCGTTCAATGCCCGACGCGAAGACGTCATTGGCAAAAGTGTGATGCAGGGGCCATCGAACAATGCTTTCGAAGCCCTGACGTATCAGGCCGACTATCAGCGGGTAATGGCCGAGGGCAAACCGCTGGTGCTCGACCGGCCGCTGCAGATCGGCAACCGGCATCTGACGATCTATCACTGGATCCTGCCGTACCGGGACTCCAGCGGTGAAGTTCAGGGAATCATCGGCGGCTGGATCGACATCAGCGAGCGCCGCGAGCTGCTTGATGAGCTGCGCGCTGCCAAGGAGCAGGCGGACGATGCCAACCGGGCCAAAAGTACGTTTCTGGCGACCATGAGCCACGAGATCCGCACACCGATGAACGCCGTGATCGGCATGCTCGAGTTGACGCTCAAGCGCATGGACCACGCTCACCCGGATCGCTCCGGCATCGAAACGGCCTACCATTCTGCCAAGGATCTGCTGGGCCTGATCGGCGACATCCTGGACATTGCCCGCATCGAGTCCGGGCGGCTGAGTCTGAACCCCGAGCGAATCAACCTGATCGATACCGTCGGTTCTGTGGTCAGAATCTTCGAAGGGCTCGCCCGGCAGAAACACCTTTCACTGGCGATGTCCGTCTCTCCGCCGGAACTGGATGTCGATGTACACCTCGACCCGCTGCGCTTCAAGCAGGTGCTGTCGAACCTGATCAGCAATGCCATCAAGTTCACCGAAGCAGGACACATCAAAATCACGCTGGATGTTCAACCCACCGACGATCCGGAACGCTCGATGGTGCAACTGACCGTACAGGACAGCGGCATCGGGATCACGACGCAGGATCAGTTGCGACTGTTCGAACCCTTCGCCCAGGCCGGCAACGGCGGACAACGAACCGTCAGCGGCGCGGGCCTGGGACTGGTCATCAGCCGCAACCTTTGCGAAATGATGGGAGGAAAACTGCGGTTGAGCAGCTTGCCCGGAGTCGGCACACAGGTCAGTGTCTCGCTACCGATGGCCATCCTGCCTGCGCAAGTGGCGAGAGCAGAAGACGAACCGCAGATTCAGGCATCCCTCATCCCCTTGACGGTTCTGGTGGTCGATGACCATCCGGCCAATCGGCTTCTGATGTGCCAGCAGCTGGAGTACCTCGGGCACCGCTTCAGTATTGCCGAAGATGGCCAGCGCGGACTGGAGCAATGGAAGAACGGCGAATTCGATCTGGTCATTGCCGACTGCAACATGCCCGTCATGAACGGCTATGAGCTGACCCGGGCGATTCGTCAGCACGAAATGCTCACCCGCCGCCCGGCGTGCACGGTGCTGGGGTTCACCGCCAATGCCCAGCCGGAGGAAATCCAGCGCTGCAAACAGGCCGGCATGAACGAGTGCCTGTTCAAACCCCTGAGCCTGAACAGCCTGAGCCAATGGGTCGACAGCGTTAAGCCGTTGTTCCGTGCGCCGGTGTTCAATCTGCAAGGGCTCACGCTGCTGACCGGCGGCAACCCCTCCCAGACTCACCGCCTGCTGGCAGAACTGCTCAACAGCAGTCGTCTTGACCGGCAGGAGTTGCAGACTGTGTCCCTCACACGGGACCGCCCTGCGCTGGCCGTCATCGCACACAAGATCAAAGGCGCCGCACGCATTGCCCAGGCCACACGTCTGATCGACAGTTGCGATGCACTTGAGCAGGCTTGTCAGCAAGCGCTGCCGGGGGACGAGATCGAGCGTCGCTGTCAGGCCAGCCGCCTTGCCATCCTGGAACTGGAGCAGGCACTGGAACAGCAACTGAACCGGATCAGCCAGAGCAAAGTGACCGGGGCTTAACTATGCTTGGACGCTGAGCGGTGTGCTTACCTACACGGAGAGTCCGCAATGCCCAGCCCACTGCGCCCGGAACAACGCCGGTTCCCGCTGCATGTGCACATCAGCGTCATGTTCACCTTTCTGCTGTTGCTCACCGGGGTGGTGCTGGGTCTGTTCAACTATCGACAGACCACACAGATCATCCTGTCGAGCAGCGAAAAACTGTTCAATCGCATCGAACAGGATGTACGCCTCGATCTGCAAGCCACTTATGCACCGATCCGGCATTTGCTGAGTCTGTTGGCCGACACCCCTGCCGCCCGGTCTTCCGGTCTCGAACCGCGCCTGGCGCTGCTCAAGCCGTTCAGCCAGTCCCTGACGGACAATCCGGATCTGGCCTCGCTGTATCTGGGATATGGCAACGGCGACTTCTTCATGGTTCGTCCTTTGCGCACGCCGGCGCTGAAAAACCTGCTCAAGGCACCCGAGGCAGCGGCTTTTCAGGTCTGGAGCATCGAACACGACGCCAGCGGTCAGGCGCATTCGCAGTCGCTGTTCTTCGATCAGGTCCTGTCCCCGGTCGGCCGGCAGGACAACCCCGACGATCCTTATGATCCCCGCAGCCGGGCGTGGTACATCAACGCGCGGCAGCAGACCGAACAGATCACCACTGAACCCTACGTCTTTTTCTCCACCCGCAACGTCGGCACGACACTGGCTCGGCGCAGCGGTGCTGACGCGGTGATCGGCGCCGACCTGACCCTCGACGCACTCTCCGCAACCCTGATCAAACACGTGGTGACACCCGCCACGGAAATCGTCCTGTTCGACGCCGACGGCAATGCCGTGGCCTATCCCGACAGCAGCCGGTTGATCGTCGATGACCGAACCGCGCGTCTGGCCAAGGCTGCCGACTTGAGCCCTGCCCTGCATGCCTTGTTTTCCGGTCACCAGGGCAATCGGATCAAGGCCGACGGCCGGCAATGGATTGTCGCCCGCAGCCAGTTGCAGGAAGGTGGGCCGAAGGGCTTGCAGATGGCGTTGCTGGTGCCGGAGGACGAGTTGCTGGTCGACGCCTATCGCATGCGCTGGCAAGGCGCGCTGATCACGCTGGCCACCCTTCTGCTGTGCCTGCCGCTGGGCTGGCTGATCTCGCGAATTCTGGTCAAGCCGCTGCATGCGCTGGTCAAGGAGGCCGACGCGATTCGCAGTTTCGATTTCAATTTTCCCGTGACCCGACGTTCGCCGGTGCTGGAGGTCGACCAGTTGAGTCTGTCGATGGCCCGCATGAAAGACACTCTGGCCAGCTTCTTTCGGATCACCGACAGTCTGACCGCCGAAACCCGCTTCGCCCCGCTGCTGCAACGGGTGCTGTTCGAGACCGTGCAGATCGCCCAGGCCCAAGCGGGCCTGATTTATCTGCGCGAAAACGATGGCGATCGCATGGAGCCCTGCGGTCTGGTGGTCGACGGCGAGTCCCAAAGCCTGGCCGCGTTCGATATTCAGGGGCACAACCTTGACACCGCTCCGAGTCCCGAATGGTTCCGACAACTGGCGAACGCCAACACGGTCGTGAGCAATCTGGGTTTCGAACAGGCCACCGACCTGCAGAAAGTGCTGCTGGCCATGGAATCGCCGAGGGCTCATCTGATCGGTATCCGCCTGCATAACCGGCACAACGAGACCGTCGGCCTGCTGGTACTGCTGATCAATGACAGCGGTACGGCGAGCGATCTGGAAAAGCTGCGGCCCGATCGCATCGCCTTCCTGCAAGCGGTGTCCGGGGCGGCGGCGGTGAGTATCGAGAGCCAGCGCCTGCAAGCCCGGCAGAAACAATTGCTGGACGCGTTCATTCAGTTGCTGGCCGGCGCCATCGACGCCAAGAGCCCTTATACCGGCGGGCATTGCCAGCGCGTGCCGGAGCTGACGCTGATGCTCGCCCATGCCGCAGCGGCCAGTCAGGCACCGGCGTTCAGTGACTACCAGCCGAACGAAGACGAATGGGAGGCCCTGCATATTGCCGCGTGGCTGCACGATTGCGGCAAGGTCACGACCCCGGAATACGTGGTCGACAAAGCCACCAAACTGGAAACCCTGAACGATCGTCTTCATGAAATCCGCACCCGCTTCGAAGTGCTCAAGCGCGATGCATGGGTCAGCTACTGGCAAGCCGTGGCCATGGGCGGCGATGAACGGCAACTGGCCGAGCTGCGCGACGCAACCCTGACAGCACTGGATGACGATTTTGCATTCGTCGCCCACTGCAATCTGGGCAGTGAAGCGATGGCCGAGGCCGATCTGCAACGTCTGCAACGTATTGCGCAACGTACCTGGACCCGCACGCTGGATGATCGACTGGGCTTGTCGTGGGAAGAGAACCGGCGTCAGGCACGCACCCCGGCACCGACCTTGCCGGTCAGCGAACCGCTGCTGGCGGACAAGCAGGAACATCTGCTGGAACGCGCCGAGGGCGAGCTGATTCCGGAGGACAATCCGTGGGGCTTCAAGCTCGACGTGCCGCCTTACAAATACAATCGCGGCGAGCTCTACAACCTCAGCATTCCTCGGGGCACGCTGACCCGCGAAGAACGTTACATCATCAACCACCACATGGTGCAGACGATCCTGATGCTCAGTCACCTGCCCTTCCCCGGGCATTTGAACAGCGTGGCGGAAATCGCCGGGGGGCATCACGAAAAGATGGATGGCACCGGTTATCCCAAGCGCCTGAAACGCGAAGACATGAGCCTGCCGGCGCGGATGATGGCGATTGCCGACATCTTTGAAGCCCTGACCGCCGCCGACCGCCCGTACAAAAAGGCCAAGTCCCTCAGTGAAGCGCTGGGGATCATGGCCACCATGTGCCGCGAGGCTCACATCGATGCCGAGCTGTTCGGGCTGTTCGTTCGCGATGGCGTGTATCTGCAGTACGCCACGCGTTTTCTCGATCCACGGCAGATCGATGCCGTGGACCCGGCGGCCGTGCTGCTCAAGGCAGGCCTGGCGGTGTGATCAGCAGTCGGTCAGGCGCAGGAAAATCGCCGCCAGCTGTTCGATCCCGGCCTGATCCTCGGCACCGAAACGCGCGAGCTTCGGGCTGTCGAGGTCGAGCACACCGATCAGACGACCGTCCTTGACCAACGGCACAACCAGCTCGCTGTTCGACGCACTGTCGCAGGCGATATGGCCGGGGAACGCGTGAACGTCTTCGACCCGTTGCGTCTGCAGGCTGGCAGCCGCCGCGCCGCACACACCGCGACCGAACGGAATGCGCACGCAGGCGATCTGGCCCTGGAACGGGCCAAGCACCAGCTCTTCGTTGCGATTGAGGTAGAAACCGGCCCAGTTCAGGTCATCGAGCTGGTTGTACAGGAACGCCGAAAACTGCGCGGCGTTGGCGATGAAATCGCGTTCGTCCGCCAGCAGCGACTCCAGTTGCGCGGCCAACATGCCATAGCCTTCGAGGCCCTGGCCGCTCTGTTGCAAATCAATCATGCCTTGTGCTCCAACAATTTCAGTCCCACCCAGTAACGGGCGAATTGGTATGCGCAACGTCCGTTGCGATTGCCACGACCGGTTGCCCAGCGCACGGCGAGGATGTCCAGTTGTTCGTCGCGCTCCCAGCTCAGGCCGGCCTTGGTGGCCAACTGGCCTATCCAGTGCTCGACGACGTTGAGGAAATGTTCCTGGGTAAACGGATAGAACGACAGCCACAGGCCGAAGCGATCCGACAGCGCGATCTTGTCTTCCACCGCCTCGCTCGGATGCAGCTCGCCATCGACGCGCTTCCAGTTTTCGTTGTCGCTTTCCTTTTCCGGCACCAGATGGCGACGGTTGGAGGTGGCGTACAGCAACACGTTGTCCGGCGCCTGTTCGAGCGAGCCGTCGAGCACGCTTTTCAGCACGCGGTAGTCGCCTTCGCCGGACTCGAACGACAAGTCGTCGCAGAACAGCACAAAGCGCTGCGGCAGCTTGGCGATCTGCTCCACCACCCGTGGCAGGTCCGCCAGGTGATCGCGCTCGATTTCGATCAGACGCAAACCGGCCGAGGCATGTTCAGCCAGCAGCGCGCGCACCAGCGACGATTTACCGGTGCCGCGCGAACCCCACAGCAGCGCATGGTTGGCCGGCATGCCGTCGAGAAACTGCTGGGTATTTCGGCCCAGTTGCTCCAGCTGCCGGTCGACACCGATCAGGTCCGACAGACGCATGTCGAGGCTGACTTCCAGCGGCAGCAGATAACCGCTGCGACCGTCACGCTGCCAGCGTGCAGCCAGGCAGGTACCCCAGTCGATGACCGGGCGTGGAGCCGGCAGCAGCGGTTCGATCCGCGCCAGAACCGACTCGGCGCGCTCAAGAAAAGCATTCAATCGGGAATCCACGTCTTCTCCTCGGGCTCGTTCACAGTGATGATGGCGGTGCAGCGACGACAGACAGCGTTCGAAACCTGTCCCGGCCCTTGCTACAAGGCGCTTCGGGAACTCAGGAGTCCGTGCATGATCGACTATGCTTGAGCAGCGAAGGGAAACGGAAGTGGTTCAACACCCCATGGATATCAAATTCACCCACCGGCTGTCGTACAAACAGGCCCGGCTTACCGTGCTGGTCGGGTTCATTCTGGGCACGCTGCTCAGCCTGCTGCAAATCGGCATCGATTATGCCAGTGAAGACGCGTCCATCAACCGTGAAATCCTGTCTTTGCTGGAAATCAGTCACAACCCGGCCTCGCGCATCGCCTACAACATCGATGCCGAACTGGCGCAGGAGCTGACCCTGGGACTGCTGCGCTCGCCGGCCATCATTTCCGCACGCCTGACCGACAACAACCAGACGGTGCTGGCCAACGTCAAACGCCCGGAGCTGCAAAGCGGCTACCGGATGATCAGCGACTTCCTGTTCGGCGCCAAACGCCAGTTCGAAGACCGCCTCTATCTCGATCACTTGCCCAACGAATCCCTCGGCACCCTCAGCCTGGAAGTCGACACCTACGCGTTCGGCAGCCGCTTCCTGCGCCGGGCCGAGGTCACGCTGATCAACGGTTTCGCCCGCAGCCTGATTCTCACCGGGATCCTGCTCGCGCTGTTCTACGTGATGCTGACCAAACCGCTGGTGCGGGTGATCCGCGAACTCAGCAGTCGCGACCCGCGCAGTGCCGAACCGACCACCCTTGAATGTCCAGGCGGACACGCCAATGACGAGATCGGCGTACTGGTCAAGGTGGCCAATCAGCAGTTCGAGAACATCGCCACGGAAATCCAGCAGCGGCGCAATGCGGAAAACCGGCTCACCGACTACCTCGCGCAACTCGAAGACATCGTGTCCGCGCGTACCGCCGAGCTCAAGGCGATCAACGCGCGCCTAAGCCAGTCCAACCGGGAACTGGAAGTGGCCCGCAGCACCGCACTGGACATGGCCGAGGCACGCTCGGCATTTCTCGCCAACATGAGCCACGAGATCCGCACCCCGCTCAACGGCCTGCTGGGGATGATCGCCCTTTCGCTCGACGGCCCGCTCAACCCCGAACAACAGCAACAACTGTCCATCGCTCACGACTCTGGCAAGGTATTGGTGGAGCTGCTCAACGATATTCTCGACCTGTCGAAATTCGATGCCGGGCAACTGGAGCTCGAACATATTCCGTTCGATCTCGGTTCGCTGATCGAAGACACCGCCAACCTGCTGTCGCAGAACGCGGCGCCGAGTGTCGAGCTGACTTGCCTGATCGATCCGTACTTCCCGGCACTGGTGCTCGGCGATCCGACCCGGGTCAGGCAGATCGTCAGCAATCTGTTGTCCAATGCCCTGAAATTCACTCGCTTCGGCCGGGTCGACGTGCGCTTGTCTACCTGGAAGGACGGTGTCCGGATCGAAGTCTGCGACACCGGCATCGGCATCGCCCAGGAAGCGCAGGTGAAGATTTTCCAGCCGTTCACCCAGGCGGGGGCCGGCATCACCCGCCAGTACGGCGGCACCGGGCTCGGCCTGGCACTGACCCATAACCTGTGCGAAGCCATGCAGGGGCGCCTGACCATCAGTTCCGAAGTGGGTTTCGGCAGTCAGTTCTGCGCCGAACTGCCATTGCCCTGCCACACCCGCGCGGTGATTCCGCCACCGTTGCACGGCAAGGTGCTGGCAATCACCAGCGCGGTCAGCGGGCTGGCAGAGCTGCTGGAAAGTCTGCTGCCGGTCTGGGGGCTGACCTACGAGCAGCGAACCCTCGACGATCCACTGCTTGGCCTGTCCCCCGACGTCATCATCACCGACTGCCCCGAATGCCTGTTCGGCCTGCGCCCGGCGATGACGGCGCCGATTCTGCTGGTAACCGCTTACGGAAGTTTCATGCCGGGTGAGGAAGCCACGGCCCTCGCGCCGTTGCAGCAGCAGGCGCGACCACTGGCCCGCAACGCGCTGTATCAGAATCTGCGCCGGACGCTGTTGCCGGACCTCTCCACCATCGACCGCGCGCGCCTCGAAAGCGTGCCGTCGCAGCGACGCGGTCGGGTGCTGCTGGTGGAGGACAACCCGGTCAACCAGTTGGTGGCCAAGGGCATGCTGGGGAAACTCGGCTGCGAAGTGGTCGTCGCCGCCCATGGTGTGGAAGCGCTGGATCAGCTGGAGCACGACGATTTCGACCTGGTGCTGATGGACTGCAACATGCCTGTGATGGACGGCTACGAAGCCAGTCGCCAGATTCGCCAGAGCGGCCGCTGGCCGCATCTGCCGATTGTCGCCCTGACCGCCAACGCCATGTCCGAGGAACGCGAACGCTGCAGGGCGGCGGGCATGAGCGACTATCTGGCCAAACCGTTTCGCCGTGAAGAGCTGGCGGCGCTGCTGGACCAGTGGATTCCGACTACGACAGTGCCTTGATCTGCCCCAGCAAGTGATCGAGACCGTCACGCAAGACATTGAGCCGGTCCAGATCCACCCCGCTGTCGCACAGCAGCCGTGCTTTCAACGGCCCGACCTGTTCACGCAGCGCTTGCCCCTGAGGTGTGAGGCTCAGATGTACCTCACGCTCATCTCGGGCCGAGCGCTGACGCTGGACCAGCTGCAGTTGCTCCAGACGCTTTAGCAGCGGCGTCAGCGTGCCGGAATCCAGTGCCAGACGCTCACCCAGCGCCTTGACCGTGGGTTGCTCCGGCACGGTTTGCTGCCATTCCCACAACACCAGCATCGCCAGGTATTGAGGGTAGGTCAGGCCGAGCTGTTCGAGCATCGGCTTGTAAGCACGAATCACCGCCCGCGAAGCGGCATACAACTTGAAACACAGCTGGCTGTCGAGCTTCAGCGAATCGGCGGACAAGCTGTTCATTTGAGCAGGGCTTCGATCTCGCGGCTCAGATCCTGCGGCTTGGTAGCCGGGGCGAAGCGCTTGACCAACTGGCCGTCCTTGCCGATCAGGAATTTGGTGAAGTTCCACTTGATGCCCTGGGAGCCCAGCACGCCTGGCGCGCGTTTCTTCAATTGCACGAACAGTGGGTGCGCGTCGGCACCGTTGACTTCGATCTTCTTGAACAGCGGGAAGCTGACCCCGTAGTTCAGCTCGCAAAACTCGCTGATGGCGCCCTCGTTACCCGGCTCCTGCTTGCCGAACTGATTGCACGGAAAACCCAATACCACCAGGCCCTGATCCTTGTAGGTCTGCCACAGCTCCTCAAGGCCTTTGTACTGCGGGGTAAAACCGCATTTGCTGGCGGTATTGACCACCAGCACTGCCTTGCCGGCGAAGTCGGCGAGGGTCTTTTGCTCGCCTTTGATGGTGGTGCACGGAATGTTCAGCAGGTTATCGCTCATGGTGCGCACTCTTGAAAATGGATAGGCGGCAAAAATAGCGAGCAATTGAATTGTGTGCAATTTAATTATTCGAAAGGCGACCCGTGGATCGCCCATTTCGGTTACTCGCGCGGCACCAGGTCCAGGCACACCGAGTTGATGCAGTAACGCAGACCGGTCGGCGGCGGGCCGTCAGGGAACACATGGCCCAAGTGCGCATCGCACCTGGCGCATTTCACTTCGGTGCGGATCATGCCGTGGCTGGTGTCACGGATTTCGGTCATGGCGTTGTCGCCGATCGGCGCGTAGAAGCTTGGCCAGCCGCAGCCGGAGTCGAATTTGGTCCTGGAGTCGAACAACGGCTCGTTGCAGCAGATGCAGTGGTAGACGCCATCGGTCTTGGTGGCGTTGTACTTGCCGGAGAACGGCCGCTCGGTGGCGCTCAGGCGGCACACGTTGAACTGCTCGGGGTCGAGCATCGCCCGCCATTCTTCCAGGGTCTTTTCAATCTTTTCCATCATCACACCTCAGCGGCTGAAAAAGCCCGATCTGTACCTTTTCCACGGATCGGGCGGCACGTATGATTGCGCCTCGTCACACGCCAGTCTGGCAGCGGGTTCCTGCGCATTCAAACGGATTGTTGGAAACCGCCGCCCAAGACACCTGCCTGTGTGAAGACGCAGGATTCCCAGCACGGTTGTCCACCCGCCGCCTGGATCGTTCATTTTCGGGATCACATCGCCATGCAGTTCAGCAAATCGAACAAGCTCGCCAACGTCTGCTACGACATTCGCGGCCCGGTGCTCAAGCACGCCAAACGCCTGGAAGAGGAAGGCCATCGCATCCTCAAGCTGAACATCGGCAACCCGGCGCCCTTTGGTTTCGAAGCGCCGGACGAAATTCTCCAGGATGTGATCCGCAACCTGCCGACCGCCCAGGGCTACAGCGATTCCAAAGGCCTGTTCAGCGCGCGCAAGGCGGTGATGCAGTACTACCAGCAGAAACAGGTCGAAGGTGTCGGCATCGAAGATATCTACCTGGGCAACGGCGTGTCCGAGCTGATCGTGATGTCGCTGCAGGCGCTGCTCAACAACGGCGACGAAGTGCTGGTGCCGGCGCCGGACTACCCGCTGTGGACCGCAGCCGTGAGCCTGGCCGGCGGTAACGCGGTGCATTACCTGTGCGACGAAGGTGCCGACTGGTTCCCGGACCTGGCCGACATCAAGGCCAAGATCACCCCGAACACCAAGGCGATGGTGATCATCAACCCGAACAACCCGACCGGCGCGGTGTATTCGAAGGAAGTGCTGCTGGGCATGCTCGAACTGGCCCGCCAGCACAATCTGGTGGTGTTCTCCGACGAGATCTACGACAAGATCCTCTACGACGACGCCGTACACATTTGCACCGCCTCGCTGGCCCCGGACTTGCTGTGCCTGACCTTCAACGGTCTGTCCAAGTCGTATCGCGTGGCGGGTTTCCGTTCCGGCTGGATCGCCATTTCCGGGCCGAAACACAACGCCCACAGCTATATCGAAGGCATCGACATGCTGGCCAACATGCGCCTGTGCGCCAACGTGCCGAGTCAGCATGCAATCCAGACCGCTCTGGGCGGCTATCAGAGCATCAACGATCTGGTACTGCCGCAAGGTCGCCTGCTGGAACAGCGCAACCGGACCTGGGAATTGCTCAACGACATTCCCGGCGTAAGCTGTGTGAAGCCGATGGGCGCGCTGTACGCGTTCCCGAAGATCGACCCGAAAGTCTGCCCGATCCACAACGACGAGAAATTCGTGCTCGACCTGCTGCTCTCCGAGAAGCTGCTGGTGGTGCAAGGCACGGCGTTCAACTGGCCGTGGCCTGACCACTTCCGCGTGGTCACCCTGCCGCGGGTCGATGACCTGGACATGGCCATCGGTCGTATCGGCAACTTCCTCAAGTCCTACCGCCAGTAACCGGCGCTCAGTGCGCAACGGCCCGAACGTTGCGCACTGTCTGATTCAGCAACACTTCTGCTCCACCCCTCCTCCAGCACCTTCTACACTTGCGACTCATATGAATCATGCGTGCCTGAGGCAATGAGACCGGGTGCCGCGTGCCTGTCATCCATAACGGTTTCGGCAGTGGGAAATGTCCCATGCCCGGCGAATCCGGTGTAGGACACAGTTTGAAATAGTCACTCGGTTGAATCGCCAGGTGCCGCACCTTATATACCCCGCAGTACGCTACATCTTTAGCTTGAGGAGATTTCTACAACCATGATGCGCATCCTGCTGTTCTTGGCCACTAACCTGGCGGTCGTGCTGATAGCCAGCATCACCCTGAGCCTTTTCGGCTTCAACGGGTTCATGGCGGCCAACGGGGTTGACCTCAACCTCAATCAGCTGCTGGTTTTCTGTGCAGTCTTTGGTTTCGCCGGTTCCCTGTTCTCGCTGTTCATCTCCAAGTGGATGGCGAAGATGAGCACCAGCACCCAGGTCATCACCCAGCCACGCACTCGCCACGAACAATGGCTGCTGCAAACCGTCGAGCAACTGTCCCGGGAGGCCGGGATCAAGATGCCCGAAGTCGGGATTTTCCCGGCCTACGAAGCCAACGCCTTCGCCACCGGCTGGAACAAGAACGACGCTCTCGTCGCGGTCAGCCAGGGCTTGCTCGAGCGCTTCAAGGAAGACGAAGTGCGGGCCGTGCTGGCCCACGAGATCGGCCACGTGGCCAACGGCGACATGGTTACCCTGGCGCTGATCCAGGGCGTGGTGAACACGTTCGTGATGTTCTTCGCGCGGATCATCGGCAACTTCGTCGACAAGGTGATCTTCAAAAACGAAGAAGGCCAGGGCATGGCCTACTACATCGCGACCATCTTCGCCGAACTGGTACTGGGCATTCTGGCCAGCGCAATCGTGATGTGGTTCTCGCGCAAACGCGAGTTCCGTGCCGACGATGCCGGTGCACGTCTGGCCGGTACGGGCGCAATGATCAACGCCTTGCAACGTCTGCGCGCCGAACAGGGCCTGCCGGTGCACATGCCTGACACCCTGAACGCCTTCGGCATCAACGGTGGTATCAAACAAGGGTTCGCCCGCATGTTCATGAGCCACCCGCCGCTGGAAGAGCGTATCGACGCTCTGCGTCGTCGCGGCTGATCAAACCGGCGCAACCATGAGAAGGCCCGCAGTGATGCGGGCCTTTTTTTGCCTGTCGATTACTGCCCGGAAATCCGGTACACCCGCTCTTCCAGCCGAGTTACGCCGGCCTGCACGAACTTCCAGCTATCACCGAGCACGTCCTGTTCTTCCAGCATCTCGACGCGCCAGACACGGCCCAGCAAACGCTGCACTTCGGCATCGTCCACGGAAAAGGGCGGCCCAGGCATCTGCGACTGGTCGTAATCCAGCGTCACCAGCAGCCCTCGGCAAGCCGGCAACAGACCCTGCAAGTGCGCTGCATAACGTTCGCGCATCGACGGCGGCAAGGCAATCACCGCCGCCCGGTCGTACAAGGCGGTGCAACCGGCCACATCAGCCGCCGTCAGCAAGAAGAAATCCCCGCACCACAACTCGATCGCGCCGGCGCGATAAATCTTGAAGTCGCCCTGCTCGCTGACCTGCGGCTGCAATTGCTGCTCAAGGAAAAAGTCTTCCACGGCCTTCTCCGACAGCTCGACGCCGAGCACCTGATAGCCACGGCCGGCGAGCCACAGCAGATCCAGGCTTTTCCCACACAACGGCACCAGCACACGTGCCTGCGCCGGGATGGCCAGATCGGGCCAGTGCCGCTGCAAATACGGATTCACCTGACGCTGGTGAAAGCCGATCTGGTTCGATTCCCACTTCTTGTGCCAAAACTCCGGCTGCATGCATCCTCCCAAGAATTCGATCAAAAGGCGTTAAAACTTATATTGGAATTAGATCAATGAACTGACTGAAGATGAGCCATCTTAACGCTCAGGAACCCTTCCATGTTTCCCAGCCTGTTTATCTCTCACGGCTCACCTATGCTGGCGCTGGAACCCGGCGCCAGCGGCCCGGCCCTGGCGCGACTGGCAGCCGAACTGCCACGTCCGAAAGCCATCGTCATCGTTTCCGCCCATTGGGAAAGTCATGAACTGCTGGTCAGCAGCCATCCGCAACCGGAAACCTGGCACGACTTCGGCGGTTTTCCCCGCGCGCTGTTTGAGGTGCAGTATCCAGCTCCGGGCGATCCTCAACTGGCTCGCGAGGTCGCCGACTTGCTGACCGCCAACAACCTGCCGGCGCGTCTCGATCCGCAACGACCGTTCGATCACGGCGTGTGGGTGCCACTGTCGCTGATGTATCCGCAGGCGGATATACCGGTGGTTCAGGTTTCCCTGCCCAGCCGAGGTGGCCCGGCGCTGCAGAACCGCGTCGGCCAAGCGCTGGCCAGCCTGCGCGATCAAGGCATTTTGTTGATCGGCTCCGGCAGCATCACCCACAACCTGCGGGAACTGGACTGGCACGCCGGCCCGGAAAGCGTCGAGCCCTGGGCCCGGGACTTTCGTGACTGGATTGTCGACAAGCTTGCGGCCAACGATGAAGCTGCCCTGCACGATTACCGCCAGCAGGCACCGAATGCCGTGCGCAGCCATCCAAGTGATGAACACCTGTTGCCGCTGTACTTCGCCCGAGGTGCCGGCGGTGATTTCAGCATTGCCCATCAAGGCTTCACCATGGGCGCGCTGGGCATGGACATCTACCGCTTCGGCTGATGCCCGAATTGCAGGCAAAAAAAATCCCCGAACCAGTCGGGGATTTTTTATGTTCGATCAATCAACCCAAGGGCGGATCAATCTTCGCGGTAGCGACGCAGCTTCAACTGCTTGCCGGCAACGCGAGTGTCCTTCAGCTTGGTCAGGAGTTTGTCCAGACCCTCTTCCGGCAGCTCGACGAGGCTGAAGCTGTCACGCACCTGGATGCGACCGATGGCTTCACGTGCCAGACCACCTTCGTTGAGGATGGCGCCCAGCAGGTTTTTCGCCGCGATACCGTCACGCGCGCCCAGCGCGGTACGGCAACGGGCACGGCCTTCGCCCAAAGGCATTGGCGCACGACGCTCACGATCACCACGCTCCGGACGATCACCGGAACGCTCAGGACGGTCGCCACGTGGCGCGCTGTTCGGTACCAGTGGACGTTCCTTCTCGATCGCTGCCAGGTTCAGCGCCTGACCATTGGTGGCCTTGCGCAGCAGAGCGGCAGCCAGGGCACGCGGGGTGCAACCGATGTCGGCGGTCAGGCGATCCAGCAGATCACCGTGAGTCGATTCGGCGTCAGCCACCAGCGGCGACAGGCTGTTGGTCAGTTTCTTGATGCGGGCATCGAGAACGGCCTGGGCGTCCGGCAGACGCACTTCGGCAACTTTCTGACCGGTTACACGCTCGATCACTTGCAGCATGCGGCGCTCACGTGGCGTCACCAGCAGCAGCGCGCGGCCTTCGCGACCGGCACGGCCGGTACGGCCGATACGGTGCACGTAGGATTCCGGATCGTACGGCATGTCCACGTTGAACACGTGGGTGATGCGCGGAACGTCCAGACCACGGGCGGCAACGTCGGTCGCCACAACGATGTCCAGACGGCCATCCTTCAGCGAGTCGATGACGCGCTCACGCTGGTTCTGGGCGATGTCGCCGTTCAACGCGGCGGCTTTGTAGCCTTTGGCGTCGAGGGCGCTGGCCAGATCCAGGGTCGCTTGCTTGGTGCGCACGAACATGATCAGAGCGTCGAAATCTTCCACTTCCAGCAAGCTGAGAACGGCAGAAGTCTTCTGGTCAGCGTGAACCAACAGGTGAGCCTGTTCGATCGCGGTAACGGTCTGGGTCTTGCTCTGGATCTTCACGTGCTTCGGATCGCGCAGGTGACGCTCGGCGATGGCACGGATCGATTGCGGCAGGGTCGCCGAGAACAATACGGTCTGACGGGTTTCCGGCATGGCCTTGAAGATGACTTCGAGGTCGTCCATGAAGCCCAGTTTGAGCATTTCGTCTGCTTCGTCGAGAACCAGGTGGTTCACGGTCTGCAGCACTTTTTCGTCGCGACGCAGGTGGTCGCACAGCCGGCCCGGAGTGGCGACAACAATCTGTGCGCCATTACGGATTGCTTTCAATTGTGGGCCCATCGGCGCACCGCCGTAGACAGCCACAACAGTCACGCCCGGCATTTGCTTGGCGTAGGTTTCGAAAGCGGTTGCAACTTGCAGCGCCAACTCACGAGTTGGGGCCAGGATCAGAGCTTGCGGCTCGCGCTTGGACGGATCAATGCGGTGCAGGATAGGCAGGGCAAAGGCAGCGGTTTTACCGGTACCGGTTTGCGCCTGACCAATCATATCGTGACCGGCGAGGATGATCGGGATCGACTGCTGCTGAATGGCCGAAGGCTCTTCATAGCCGGTAGCGACTACTGCAGCGACAATATTGGGATGAAGTTCAAGAGCGGCGAAGCCGCCGATTTCCTGGGTCATGGGTCTGCCTCTAAGTGCATCCGCAAAGACCCATGCTCCAAAGCTGCACATGCCGTGTTGAGACTCAAGAGTCGCCCTGGCAGCTTTGTCGGCGGGGATTTGCGAAAACGAATGGATGGAAAAGAATCGTCAAGGAAGAGCCCGCAGTGCGGACGTGCAGCCGAAGCTGACTTCGGGGAATTGCGCTACCTAAACGCGGCCCGGTTAAAGGCCGGCGCGCACTATACCGGAATTTGCCCAAAAAGGGAGCTTTTTTTATCGGTGAAATACAGTTGTCACCGCTGTGTAACGGGGTTTTGCGGATAATCGGGCAAAGGTCTATTTTTCAAAGACCCCGGCCCTGCGGGCGATGGCGCTTAAACGATTCACCGACATGCGACATCCGGTCGCTGCACCCTTTCTTCCCTGCGAGGAAACACCCATGAATCAGCCCTGCCCCGGCCGAGTGAGCCGTGCGCGTGACGGTCACGTGTACTTGATCGGCCTGGACCGCGCCGCCAAGCGCAATGCCTTCGACCTCGACCTGCTCAACGATCTGGCCCTGGCCTACGGTGAATTCGAGGCTGATAAAGAAGCGCGGGTGGCGGTGGTGTTCGGACACGGTGAGCATTTCACCGCCGGGCTCGATCTGGTCAACGCCAGTTCCACCCTCGCCCAGGGCTGGCAGGTACCGCCCGGTGGCTGCGATCCATGGGGCGTGTTCGTCGGCCCCCGGGTCAGCAAACCGGTGATTGTTGCGGCGCAGGGTTATTGCCTGACCATTGGCATCGAATTGATGCTCGCCGCCGACATCAACCTGTGTGCCAGCAACACCCGGTTTGCCCAAATGGAAGTGCAGCGCGGAATCTTCCCGTTCGGGGGTGCGACGCTGCGCTTTCATCAGATCGCCGGTTGGGGCAACGCGATGCGCTGGCTGCTGACCGGCGACGAGTTCGACGCTCATGAGGCCTTGCGCCTGGGGCTGGTGCAGGAAGTCATGGCCAGCGAGGATCTGCTGCCGCGCGCCATCGAACTGGCCGAACGGATTGCGCGGCAGGCGCCGCTTGGCGTACAGGCAACCCTGATGTCGGCGCGTCAGGCGCGCTACGAAGGCGAGACTGCGGCGGCAAAAAGCTTGCCGCCGCTGGTTAAAAAGTTGCTGGCCAGTGAAGACGCCAAGGAAGGTGTGCGCTCGCTGGTGGAGCGGCGACCCGGTGTCTTCAAAGGGATCTGAAATGGGTAGCGGTCATAGCGCCGCCTTCGCGGGCAAGCCCGCTCCGACAGTAACCGCGTCGTTCATAGATCTGTGTACGGCGCTAAAACTGTGGGAGCGGGCTGGGGCCGGGCGGCGATCCGACGAAGGGGCCATCACTGACAACTCAGGTCGCCGGACGGATGCAATTGATCAACGACTGCAACGAGTATCCCAGCTTCGGTGCCAGCGCTTCAGCTCGCGCGGTTAGCGCCTGCATGTCCAGCACCTGATCGAGATCCGCCGGCACGATCAGAATCACGTTGCCCTCCTTCACCGGCAGTTCCCAGTAATGCCGGTGATAGAGCCCGCGCAGCAGCGCCGCGCCCAAGGGTTTGCCGTCATCGGTGGCCCATTGATTGATCACCAGCCAGCCACCGGGATTCAGACGTTTCTGACAGTCACCGAGGAAATTCCACGCAAGGTGCCCGGCACCAGGGCCGACATCGGTGTACAGGTCGACGAAGATCAGATCTGCAGGTTCAGCGGTCGGCAGCAGCTCAAGGGCATCACCGACGCGGATGTACAGCCGTGGATCGTCATCAAGGCCAAGGTATTCGATGGCCAGGCGCGGTACATCCGGACGCAATTCGATGGCTTCGACATCTTCCAGCGGCAGGAACTTGAGGCAGGCCTGGGTCAGCGTCCCCGCGCCCAAGCCGAGAAACAGCGCACTCTCCGGTTGTTCATGGCACAGCGCACCAATCAGCATTGCCCGGGTGTAGTCGTACTCCAGCCAGCTCGGGTCGGCGGTAAACACGCAGCTTTGCTCGATCGCATCGCCGAACTCCAGAAAGCGGTAGTCGGCCACTTCCAGCACGCGAATCACGCCGAACTCATCCTGTACCTCGGCGAGCAACAGCTCGACGCGCTCCTCAGTCATTTCGTCTCCTGGTGGTCACCGGGCGCGGTGACGCGATGGCACCGATTTGGTGCCGTGGCAAAGCGGCGATTGTCGGCGAAGCGGCGGGAGCAGGTCACGCACTAATTGCTGCTAACATGGCCGTCCGTGCGTAGAACCTTAGAGACCGTGATGAGCCAACCCTGGAGCCCTGACAGCTGGCGCGCCCTGCCGATCCAGCAACAACCCCAATACCCCGACGCCGCGCATCTGCGCCAGGTCGAGCAGACGCTGGCCAGCTACCCGCCGCTGGTGTTTGCCGGCGAAGCGCGCGAGCTGCGTCGTCAGTTTGCTGAAGTCACCCAGGGCCGGGCGTTCCTGCTGCAGGGCGGCGACTGCGCGGAAAGCTTCGCCGAGTTTTCCGCCGCGAAGATCCGCGACACCTTTAAAGTGTTGCTGCAAATGGCGATCGTCATGACCTTCGCCGCCGGCTGCCCTGTGGTGAAAGTCGGGCGCATGGCCGGTCAGTTCGCCAAGCCGCGCTCGGCCAACGACGAGACCATCGACGGCGTGACTCTGCCGGCCTACCGGGGCGACATCGTCAACGGCATCGGTTTCGACTCCGCCAGCCGCGTACCGGATCCGGAGCGTCTGCTGCAGTCGTATCACCAGTCCACCGCCACTCTCAACCTGCTGCGTGCCTTCGCCCAGGGCGGTTTTGCCGACCTGCATCAGGTGCACAAGTGGAATCTGGACTTCATCGCCAACTCGGCGCTGGCCGAAAAGTACAGCCATCTGGCCGACCGCATCGATGAAACCCTGGCGTTCATGCGCGCCTGCGGCATGGACAGCTCGCCGCAACTGCGCGAAACCAGTTTCTTCACGGCCCACGAAGCGCTGCTGCTGAACTACGAAGAAGCCTTCGTGCGCCGCGACAGCCTGACCAACGATTACTACGATTGCTCGGCGCACATGCTGTGGATCGGCGACCGCACCCGTCAGCTCGACGGTGCCCACGTCGAATTCCTGCGCGGGGTGAACAACCCGATCGGTGTCAAAGTCGGCCCGAGCATGAACCCTGACGACCTGATCCGCCTGATCGACGTGCTCAACCCGGACAACGATCCGGGTCGCCTCAACCTGATCGCGCGGATGGGCGCGAACAAGGTCGGCGATCACCTGCCGGCGCTGATTCGCGCGGTACAGCGTGAAGGCAAGCAGGTGCTGTGGAGCTCCGACCCGATGCACGGCAACACCATCAAGGCCAGCAGCGGCTACAAGACCCGCGACTTCGCGCAGATTCTTGGTGAGGTCAAACAGTTCTTCCAGGTTCACGAAGCGGAGGGCAGCTACGCCGGCGGTATCCACATCGAGATGACCGGGCAAAACGTCACCGAATGCATCGGTGGCGCGCGACCGATCACTGAAGATGGCTTGTCGGATCGCTATCACACCCATTGCGACCCGCGAATGAATGCCGACCAGTCGCTGGAGCTGGCGTTTCTGATTGCCGAGACGCTGAAACAGGTGCGTCGCTGAGTTCGGAAACCTTCATTGTTTGATCGGGCCTCATCGCGGGCAAGCACGGCTCCCACAGGATCGAATTCGTACATTCAGTTTTTGAACGACTCGGTCACTGTGGGAGCTGGCTTGCCAGCGATGAGGCCGGTTCAGTCGCAGCCGATGTGGACCATAGCCAGTCGAAGCCGCCCCGCACTTTCCCGCTGACAATTGAGCTGCACCTGCTCAAGCCCCAACCAGTCCGCCATGCGCCGCAAGTTCAGCGCCAGTGCCAGCATCCCTGCATCATCCAGTCCCGTTTCTTCCTCGTGCACCGCATGCACTGCAAGCCGCCCCGCCGCCCGTTCGGCGCGCAGGTCAACCCGCGCCGCAATCCGTTCGTTGTGCAGGAACGGCAGCACGTAATAGCCGTAGACCCGCTTGTCCTGCGGGGTGTAAATCTCCAGCCGATAGCGAAAATCGAACAGTCGCTCGGTCCGGCTGCGTTCCCAGATCAGTGAGTCAAATGGCGACAGCAATGCACTGGCCTCAACCTTGCGCGGAATTTTCGGCTCGGGCAGGCAATAGGCGATTTGCCGCCACCCGGCGACTTCGCAGGTCAGCAATTGCCCGTCCTCGACCAGTTCGGCCAGACGCGGGCGGGCATCAGAGGGATTCAGTCTGAAGTAATCACGCAGGTCTTTTTCCGTGCCGACACCCAGCGCTTGCGCCGCATGCAACAGCAAACCGCGCTGCGCCTCGGCCTCATCGGGCAATGGCTGTTGCAGCACGGAGGCCGGAATCACTCGTTCCGGCAAGTCATACAATCGCTCGAAGCCACGGCGTCCGGCCACGGTGACTTCGCCAGCGGCAAACAGCCATTCCAGCGCATGTTTTTCCGCACTCCAGTCCCACCATGGCCCGGCCTTTTCCTTGCGGGTCGACAGGCTGCCGGCGCCCAGTGCGCCCTGCTCCCGGACCGACGCCAGCACCCGGCGGATGGTGTCCTGTTGCTCACGGCCGAATCGCGCCAGTTGCTGATAAATGTCCTCACCGCGCCTGGCCCGCTGCATGCGCCAGCCCATCAACGGATACATCGACAGCGGCAGCAACGACGCTTCATGGCCCCAGTATTCAAACAGCGAACGACGCCGCCCCGAACTCCAGGCAGCCTGGTCGAGCAAATCAGCAGAATAGGAACCGAGACGGGAGAACAGCGGAAGGTAGTGCGAGCGCACCACGGCGTTGACGGAGTCGATCTGCAACAGGCCGAGGCGTTCGATCAGCCGGTTGAGGTGCATGGCCTTGACAGCCGGCGGCTGGCGCCCGTGAAACCCTTGGGCAGCCAGCGCCAGACGTCGAGCCTGTTTAAGGGAAAAGGACAATGTCGCGGGCATGTGTACCTCCATGTCTGCTCGCAACCTACCTCACTGCAAAGGGGTTTGTGTAGCAATGGCCTCATCATTTATGCATCGGATCGTCCCAGAACGGCCTTACCGACTCATGTTCGACATCGGCTCGACTGACCCCGATGTCCTTAAGCGCTTCGTCGCTCAGACTGGCAAGCAACTCTCGTTCGCGGTGAAGTTCGTACCAGCGGCTAAACTTGTGCAGCAGATCGGAAATCAGATGGACCGGCACTCTGTCATCGCTCACATACACTTTTTGACCTTTCATCGTGTTGCCCTCCTTTAGGGATGGCTCAAGTCTCGCGCCGGAGCTACGATCAATCCAACGAATGTTTCTGATGGCATGGATCACGGAGATTCATCAATTGTCGGCGTACCCGAGTATCGATACCGATGTACTGCGCACCTTTGTCGCGATTGCCGATCAGGGCGGTTTTACCCGTGCCGGCGAAATGGTCAACCGCACCCAATCAGCGGTGAGCATGCAGATGAAGCGTCTTGAAGAGGATGTGTTGCAGCGCCAGTTGTTCGAGCGTGACGGGCGCCAGGTGCGCCTGACCGCCGAGGGCCAAGTGTTGCTCGGTTACGCGCGGCGCATCCTGAAATTGCACAGCGAAGTTTTCAACACCCTGCGCGAGCCGCACATGGTCGGCACGGTGCGGATCGGCACGCCGGACGATTACGTGATGCGGTTTCTGCCGGGGATCCTGTCGCGCTTCGCCCAGTTCTATCCGCTGATCCAGATCGAAGTGCATTGCGAGTCGACCAAACAGTTGCTGCAACGCACGGACCTGGATCTGTCGATCGTCACCCGCGAGCCGGGCAACGAGATTGGCCAGTTGCTGCGCAAGGAACGTTTTGTCTGGGCCGAGGCGCAGAATTTCAGCGCCCACGAACAGACGCCGTTGCCGCTGGCGATGTTCAACAGTGATTGTTTCTGTCGCCTGTGGGCCTGCAATGCGCTGGACGCGATGGGCCGCGAATACCGGATTGCCTACAACAGCACCAGCCTGTCGGCGTTGATGGCTGTGGTGAGCGCGGGTCTGGCGATCACCGCGCAGCTGGAAAGCCTGATCACCCCGGACCTGCGCATTCTTGGGGCCGCCGAAAATCTGCCACTGTTGCCCGAGGCCAGCATCATGCTGATCCGCAACCTCAACAATCCCTCGCCGATCACCGAATGCCTGGCCGAGCACATCGTCGAAGGCTTCAAACTTTAAAGGCGAGCATCACCGCGGACAGCACCAGGAACCCGCAGAACAGCCCGCGCAGGAGTTTTTCCGGCATTGCGTGGGCCACTTTCACGCCCCAACTGATGCTGGCCAGCCCGCCAATGGCCAGCGGCAGGCCGATCATCCAGTCCACTTCGTGATGCACCGCGTACGTCACCAGCGTCACGCCGGTGCTCGGCAACGCCAATGCCAGCGACAGCCCCTGAGCGACCACTTGAGTGGTACCGAACAGGCTGGTCAACACCGGCGTCGCCACCACCGCCCCGCCGACGCCGAACAAGCCGCCCATGGCGCCCGACGCCGCGCCGAGCACGCCCAGCCATGGCCACGAATAACGCATCTCGGAAGTTGCTGCCTGACGCGCGCTAAACATGCGCACCAGGTTGTAGGCCGACAACGCTACAAGGAACGCGACAAAGCCGATGCGCATGGTTTGTGCGTCGATGCCCACGGCCCAGATTGAGCCGATCCACGCAAAGCAGAATCCCATCACTGCCAGCGGCAACGCATGGCGGAGTTCGATGCGGTTACGCTGGTGATAACGCCACAGCGCCAGCATCACATTCGGCACCACCATCACCAGCGCCGTGCCTTGGGCGATTTGCTGATCAAGCCCGAACCACACGCCCAGCAGCGGAATGGCAATCAAGCCACCGCCGATGCCGAATATCCCGCCCAAAGTGCCGAGGGCGGCGCCAAATACCAGGTACAGCATAAAATCGATCACAGCGGCATTCCTCATACGTCAGTCAGCGCATCGTACGCAGTCGGTGCTGGCACGGAAACGCATAGCAACGCACAATGGCTTTGCCAAATTCGCATAGGCGCTGAGCTGATCGATGAACCCCAATCAATTGACCGAACAACTCGGACTGTTCCTCGATGTGCTGGAGACCGGCAGCTTTTCTGCTGCTTCACGGCGACATCCGCTGACGCCCTCGGCCGTCGCCCGGCGCATCGACAGTCTGGAAAGCGCTGTCGGCAGCCAGTTGTTTATCCGCAGTACTCATGCGGTGCGCGCCACGCCGGCCGGTCTTGCGTTTGCCGAACGGGCACGGCGCATCGTGGCGGAGTTGCAACTGGCCCGGGCTGAAGCGGTGTCTCTAAGCAGCGCGCCGGAAGGCTTGATTCGGGTGGATGCGCCGGCGGCATTCGGGCGTCGGCATTTGGCCCCGGTGATTGCCGATTTTCTGGTGCTGTATCCGGGACTCGACGTGCAACTGCATCTGATAGACAGCTTCGTCGACATGGACGGCTCGAACCTGGGCAAGGTCGACCTGGTGCTGCGTGCCGGACAGATGGCCGACACCCGCCTGGTGGCCACGCCATTGGCGAGCATCGTGCGCATTGCCTGCGCCAGCCCCGACTACCTGAAGCGTCGGGGCGTACCGGGCGAGCCCGCGCAATTGAGCGAGCATGACGGCCTCGATTGGGACGGCCTCGCCCCACCTTTCGCCTGGCGTTTCGAGCAGGACGGACAGATGCAATTGCACCGCCCGGCACGGGTGCGCATGAGCGCCAACAACGCGGAAGCTTTGGTCTGCGGCGCACTGGCGGGGCTTGGGATTGCGCATCTGCCGACCTGGCTGGCCAGCGAATACCTGTTGCGTGGCGAGTTGCTGCCGCTGTTCTGTGAAAATGGCCTGCCAACACCGGAAAGCGCCGGCATTTACGCGCTGCGGCTGCAACAGCAGGCCAGCTCCCGCAGCCGCCTGTTGCTGGAATACCTCAAGACCCGGTTCAGCCCAGTGCCGCCGTGGGATCTGGCCCTGCAACGAGAGCTGGGCCGGCACTGACCGATTCGCCACCGGGCACAATTGTCTGGCGCATTAAAGATTCAAGCGCTAGATTCATCGGTATCACTGTTCAAGGCACCGACATGACCAACGACCGCAACACCTCCGATCACTGCGAAGACCTGCTGCTCGATAATCAGGCCTGCTTCGCCCTGCATTCCACTTCGCTGATGATGACCAAGGTCTACAAGCCACTGCTGCAAGCGCTTGGCCTGACCTATCCGCAATACCTGGCGATGATGGTTTTGTGGGAGAAGGATGGTTTGACCGTCGGAGAAATCAGCACGCGCCTGCTGACCGATCCGGGCTCGCTGACCCCGCTGCTCAAGCGTCTGGAGGGTGAAGGTTTGCTGAGCCGTACGCGAAGCCGTGAGGATGAGCGGGTAGTGATCGTTGAACTGACAGCCCAGGGACGCGCCTTGAAAGACAAGGCCCGAACCGTTCCACAATGCATCCTCGGTGCCAGTGGCTTCACGCTGGAGCGTCTGCAAAACCTGCAAGCCGAGTTGCAGGCCTTGCGGGGTCATTTGCAGGACAGCCTCGCTTAAGACCTTCCCTTCCCTACGGGCGCAGCCTTGCGCCTGTAGGCGAATCGCCCCTTCCCGGCTTACCCACGAAAAAAAATTTCCTCTCGCTTACGTTAAAAAAAATCTTATATATCAAAAACTTGAGATCACGACTCCACCTGATCCAAGTGCCAATTGCCGATCTTTTCGAAAATTTATCTTGCACGCTAAATATTCGCGCAGTACATTTAATTCGCACCTAGTTAGCGCGCAAACAATTAGCGCAACAAATCACACTTAATGAGGCTCACACCATGCAAACTCTCTACACCGCAATCGCAACTTCCACCGGCGGCCGTGACGGTCGTGCGATCTCCAGCGACAACATCCTCGACGTCAAACTGGCCACCCCGAAAGAACTCGGCGGTGCCGGCGGCGCGGCCACCAACCCTGAGCAACTGTTCGCCGCCGGTTACTCGGCCTGCTTCATCGGCGCGCTGAAATTCGTCGCCAGCCAGACCAAACGCAAAATCCCGGACGACTCGTCGATCACCGCTCACGTCGGCATCGGCCAGATTCCTGGCGGTTTCGGTCTGGACATCGACCTACACATCAGCCTGCCGGGCCTGGAACAGGCTGACGCGCAAAGCCTGGTCGACGCTGCGCACCAGGTCTGCCCGTACTCCAACGCCACTCGCGGCAACGTCGATGTGCGTCTGCACGTCACCGTGTAATCACTGACACTCAGGCCCGTACAGGAAATGAACATGAACACTTTCAGCAAAGTCTTGATCGGTACCCTTCTCGCTCTGTCCATCCACAGCGCATTTGCCGGGGAGGTTGAACACAACACCCAGGCGTTCCTCGATGTGCTGAATGCCGGCACCGGCAAACCGATGGAACAGCTGACACCCAAGGATGCCCGAGCCGTTCTGACCGGCGCACAGTCCGGGGTCAAACTGACGTTGCCCAAGGCGGACGTCAGCGAGAAGACCATCCAGGTCGATGGCCAACCGTTGAGCCTGACCATCGTCCGGCCGGCCGGAGTCAAGGGCGAGCTGCCGGTGTTCATGTTCTTCCACGGTGGTGGCTGGGTGCTGGGGGATTTCCCGACCCACGAACGTCTGGTGCGGGATCTGGTGGTCGGCTCGGGGGCGGCGGCGGTGTTCGTCAACTACACCCCTTCGCCGGAAGCGCATTACCCGGTGGCGATCAACCAGGCTTACGCGGCGACCAAGTGGGTGGCCGAACACGGCAAAGAAATCAACGTCGACGGCAAACGTCTGGCGGTGGCGGGCAACAGTGTTGGCGGCAACATGGCGGCAGTCGTCGCCCTGATGGCCAAAGACAAAGGCACCCCGGCGATCAAATTCCAGGTGCTGCTGTGGCCGGTAACCGATGCCAATTTCGATACGGGTTCGTATAACCAGTATGCCGAGGGGCACTTCCTCACCCGCAACATGATGAAGTGGTTCTGGGACAACTACACCACCGACGCCAACCAGCGTAACGAGATCTACGCCTCGCCGCTGCGGGCCACCACCGCACAGTTGAAAGGTCTGCCGCCTGCACTGGTACAGACTGCGGGGGCCGACGTACTGCGTGACGAAGGCGAAGCCTACGCCCGTAAACTCGACGAAGCCGGCGTGCCGGTAACCTCGGTACGCTACAACGGCATGATCCACGACTACGGTTTGCTCAACGTGGTCAGCCAGGTGCCGGCGGTGCGTTCGGCGATGCTGCAGGCTTCGGAAGAACTGAAGCAACACCTGAAGAAGTAATTTTCATCAGGTACAAAAAAGCCCGACTCAATGGTCGGGCTTTTTCTTTCCGCAAAAAACAGTGCTTATTTGGCACGGCCTTTGTAGGAACCGCCTTCGCGGGTATCGATCTCGATCATGTCGCCGATTTCGATGAAGTCAGCAACCGACAGCTCGGTACCGTTCTTCAGTTTGGCAGGCTTCATCACCTTGCCGGAAGTGTCACCGCGAGCGGAACCTTCGGTGTAGTCGACCTGACGCACGATGGTGGTCGGCAGCTCTACGGAAACCAGACGGCCTTCGAAGAATACGGCTTCGCAAACGTCGGTCATGCCTTCTTCCACGAATGGCAGAACGCTTTCGATGTCTTCGGCGTTCAGCTCGTACATGGTGTAGTCGGTGGTGTCCATGAACGTGTAGGAGTCACCGCTGATGAAGGACAGGGTCGCTTCTTTACGATCCAGGATCACGTCGTCCAGCTTGTCGTCCGCACCGTAAACGGTTTCGGTCTTGTAACCGGTCAGCAGGTTCTTCAGCTTGGTCTTCATGATCGCGCTGTTACGGCCCGACTTGGTGAATTCAGCTTTCTGAACCAGCCAAGGATCGTTGTCGATACGGATCACGGTACCGGGTTTGAGTTCTTTACCAGTTTTCATTGCGAATATCCGAATTTGGATGGGATTTACAAAAATCTAGGCCGCGTATCATATCCAATTTCGGTAAAACTGTACCAGCGCCGTCGCAAGATCCGCCTGCGAGGCCTGTTCCAGACACCACGCGCGGGCATTTTCCTGCAGTGCAGGCCAGTGTTTTCGGGCCTCGAGCCAGTGATCGCCGATAGGCTGCCCGGCACTCCAGGCACGCCAGAGACCGTTCATCGCCTCGGCAGCTACGGGCGAAAGGCGCTTTGTGTAGAGCGCAAGGAAGGCGTCGAGCTTGTCGAGATGGATGTCTTCGTCTTGCTGATAGATGTGCCACAGCATCGGACGCCCCGCCCATTGCGCCCGGACAAACGAGTCCTCGCCGCGCACCGCATTGAAATCGCAGCACCAGAGCAATTGGTCATATTGATCCTGACGGACGAACGGCAGCACCTGCACGGTCAGCGCCTGACGCACATTGAAGTCGCCGACCGACAGTGACTCGACACCGAGCCAGCGCGCGACATCACCGAGAATCCGCCCTTCCGGCACCAGCAGATGAGTGGGCGTCGAGTCAGCGGCGAGTACATCCAGCCAACTGGCGAGTCCGGCATTCTCGTAGGCAAACAGCGAAATCAACTGCGCACCGGGCACAGGAACGATCCCCAGACCGTGCAGGAATTGTCGCTGCGCCTCGGGATCCTGCTGAAACTGCTGGCGCCGCTCCAGCAAACCGCTCTCACGCAACAGGCCACCGGTCCCCGGCTGGAATCCCGGAAAGAAAAAGTACTTCTGCACCGACTTGTACTTCACTGACGGCAGACCGTGGCAACCGACCACCCAGTCTTCGGCACTGAGGTAGTCGAGGTTCATCCACAACGGCGGCTTCTGCCGCGCGGCCATGGCGTCCATGTAGAGACTCGGCAACTGGCAGGCAAACGCGGCGATCACTACGTCGGCGGCGTCCGTTTCCGGCCATTCAGCCGACCAGTGTCGGACTTCGACACCCTGCTGCCTTTGCTGGTCAAGATGGATGTCGATTTCCGGGCAGATGCGCTCGAAGGCGCGCAGGTCATCGACCCACAGTCGCACCGTCATTGCATGTTCACTGACCAGTTGCCGGGCCAGACGCCAGGTCACGCCGATGTCGCCGTAGTTGTCGACGACCGTACAAAAAATGTCCCAGCGGGTTATCGGTTGCGGCATTCAAGGCTCCCGTTGGCAAAAGCGCCGATTGTCCGCATAAATGTCTCCATGCAGAAGAGCCGACGGCAATTAATCTTCGTGCGACAATCGCCACTCGCCCGCATTCATCCGCCAGGAGGCAGCCATGCCCTATCGTCCCAATCCCCGTCGCCCCTTGCCTGTTCAGCTTAGCGCGCTGCAATTGACCGGCAGCATTGCGCTGGGTTTGTGGCTGGGTTTCCTGGCCATTGCGCTGACGTGCTGGCTCGCCTCGTCTCTCTTCAGCCATCAGTTGCAGCCGGTGGCGCAGGCGGTACAACAACTGAGCAAGCCTGCGGTGGCCGCCCAGCCACAGCCAGAACCTGAGCAACAAAACCGCCTGTTCGAGCAGTACGAAGAAAACCTGCGCAAGAACGAACAACAGGCACGCCTGGATCAGGCCCGAGGCAACACACGCAATCTGTCGAATCCCAAATGCCAGTTCTGGCTGCAACAGGATCAGACGGCCCCGAGCGAAAAAAGCCGCGCCAATGTCCTGCAATTCTGCGATTGATCATGAATAAACAGACGGTTCACCAACTGATTCTCGACAGGCTGCGCGTCGACCTCGACATCGCCGAACGCGCGGCGCAAACCGCTTACGAAACTGCGACCCACGAAGAGAACATCGCCGAAAACAAGTACGACACCCTGGGACTTGAGGCTTCGTACCTGGCGGCGGGCCAGGCAAAACGGGTCGAGGAGATTCGTCACTCGCTGGCGCTGTGCCAGAACCTGACGCTGCGTGCATACGACGATCAGCGAGGGATTGAAGTCGGCGCCCTGCTTGGTCTGGAAGACGAAAAAGGTCGCGAGCAATGGCTGTTTCTCGCGCCGGATGCCGCGGGCTTGAAAGTCGACGTGGTGGGTCAGCCGATTACCGTCATCACCCCGCGCTCGCCGCTGGGCAAAAGCCTGCTGGGCAAGTTCGAGGGTGACGAGGTGGAGATTCTGGTGGCAGGCACCCGGCAACAGTTTGCTGTCACCGAGGTGCTGTAGACAGGCGCTTGGTGACAGGGGCTTAGTGGACCGGCAGTTCGACGCCTTCGAACAGCTCTTCCAGTTCTTGCTTGTTGTGGCACTGAATGGCCTTGGCCATGACATCGCGGGTCAGGTGCGGCGCGAATTTTTCAATGAAGTCGCACATGAAGCCGCGCAGGAAAGTGCCACGACGGAAACCGATCTTGGTCACGCTGGACTCGAACAGCTCGCTGGCATCGAGCACCACCAGATCGTTATCGAGTTTGGTGTCGACTGCCATTTTCGCCACGATGCCCACGCCCAGCCCCAGGCGCACATAGGTTTTGATGACGTCGGCGTCGGCAGCGGTGAACACCACTTTCGGCGTCAGGCCACGATGGCTGAAGGCTTCGTCGAGTTTCGAACGGCCGGTGAAACCGAACACGTAAGTCACGATCGGGTATTCGGCCAGCGCTTCGAGGGTCAGCTTCGGCAGCTTGGTCAGCGGGTGGCCCTGAGGCACGACCACGCAACGGTTCCAGCGGTAGCACGGCATCATCACCAGATCGCCGAACAGCTCCAGCGCTTCAGTGGCGATGGCGAAATCGACGGTGCCGTCAGCGGCCATTTCGGCGATCTGCATCGGCGAACCCTGGTGCATGTGCAGCGCCACGTCCGGGTATTGCTTGATGAAGTTGCTGATCACCGGCGGCAGTGCATAACGCGCCTGGGTGTGAGTGGTGGCGATCGACAGGGTGCCCTTCTTCTCGTTGGAGAATTCCTGAGCGATCTGCTTGATGCTTTCGACCTTGCGCAGAATCTCACCGGCAGTGGTGATGATGCGCTCGCCGGCCGGGGTGACGCGGGTCAGGTGCTTGCCGCTGCGGGCGAATACTTCGACGCCCAGTTCGTCTTCCAGCAGACGGATTTGTTTACTGATGCCCGGTTGCGAGGTATAGAGGCTTTGGGCTGTAGCGGAAACGTTGAGGTCGTGGTGCGCCACTTCCCAGATGTAGCGCAATTGTTGAAGCTTCATATGAATCCCTCAAAGCAGGTAGACGCCACGGGCATCAGCGACGATATATAACTATATTAATGGTTTGAATAATAAATCTAGAACTTTTTTATCAAAGGGCCATTATTCCTGCTTCAGCGATCCTCCCGACGCCGACGCTCCACCAACGGCACCAGATAAACCGGCACCTTGGACAATTGCAGCAGCCGTGCTGCCGTTCGCCCCAGGGGTGTCTCCGCCCCGACCCCATGGCTGTGACTTCCTACGATCAGCAAATCGACAGAGAGTTTCTGCACCTGATCGAGAATCACCTGTGACGGATCGCCCTGCAGCACCCGTACCGCGCGTATCCGCTGCAGGTCCTGCTCGCCCTCGTCCCCCAGCTCTTCACGAAAGCTGTCGAGCACCCGTTGCTCGATATTGGCGATAACGGTTTTCAGACCCTGACTGTGGAATTCGTTCAATGCCTGTTCGTCGAGATAGCTCTGCAACACCGATTCGGCAAACAGCCCCATGGGCTCCACCGCGTGCACCACGTACAGATCGGCATTGAACGTTCGTGCCATTGCCAAGGCATGCTGCATCACTAACGGTGCGTACAGACCGAGGTCAGTGGCATACAGCATCGAACGAATCATATGACCTCCTCGCGTGCCAACATGGCGGAGATTTGATTCAGCTTAGCAGTGCCTTCGCGAGTACGACGTGCGACGCAACGTCTTGAACCACGTGCGCTCTAGACCGCCGGTTCGTTGCTGATGCCGTGAGGTACGTGACCGGTTGCCACGACTTCCCGGGCCAACTCGCAGTGGCCGGCCTGATCGTCGAAAAACACGTCGGCGGCGAAGGCTTCGAGGAACGCCGATTTGTTCAAGCCACCGAGAAACAGCGATTCGTCCAGACGAATGTCCCACTCACGCAAGGTGCGAATCACCCGCTCGTGAGCCGGAGCCGAACGCGCAGTGACCAGTGCCGTACGGATCGGGCATTCCTCATCGGAGAATTCGCGCTGCAACAGATTGAGTGCTGCGAGGAAGCCCTTGAACGGACCGCCGCGCAACGGTTCGCGCGCGGATTCACGCTCCTTGGCCTGGAAGGCTTCGAGGCCACCGGATTGATAAACCCGTTCCGACTCGTCGGAAAACAGCACCGCGTCCCCGTCGAAGGCGATGCGCAATTCATCGCTGGCCGCACGGCTGGCGCCGCCGGACAGAATGGTCGCCGCCGCAAAACCGGCATCCAGTGCGGCGCGCACGTCTTCGGCATGGGTGGAGAGAAACAGGTCGCAACCGAAAGCCTTCAGGTACGGATAAGGACTGCGCCCGCCGACAAACGCAGCACGGGAAATCGCCAGGCCGTAATGACCAATGGAATTGAAAACGCGCAGGCCGGTGTCAGCACTGTTGCGCGACACCAGAATCACCTCGACCCGGGCGCGGCCGAGGCGACTGTTGAGGTTGAGCAGTTTTTCCACCAGCGGAAAGGCATCGCCCGGCGCGAGAATTTCGTCTTCGTGATCGATCTGATATTGCCGGTAGGCTTCCACGCCACTCGACTCATACACCTTGTGACTTTCGCTCAGGTCGAACAGGGCACGGGACGAAATCGCCAGCACCAGTTTGTCATCGATATTCTTGGCCATGCCTTTCCCCCCGTGCGACCGGTTTACACGTTGCGCCGATCGATAAAGCTCAATGTGCGATACAACGACTCGATACGCGGCAACTCGCAGCCTGCCGCTTTTGCCGCCGCCAAAGGACGAGCGTAGATCGCCTCCAGTTCCAGCGGTCGCTTGTGCAAAAAGTCGTGGTACATGCTCGGCCAATAGTCGGGCATTTTCTCGGTCATCATGAACAGGTATTCGGCGTAACCGGGCGGCATGTCGTGGCCGCAGGCCTTGGCGCCCTGCACAACTTCAGCCATCAGCGCCTGAATCAATGCGCGGCTGTCAGTGTCGGCCATCAATGGCGTGGTGCCGGCACCGAGCAACACCGAAAGCCCGTTGTAGGGAATGTTCCACACCAGCTTCTGCCAGCGCGCCTGATGCAGGTTCGGCATCGCCTGGGAGTCGAGACCGGCGGCCCGAAACAGGCCGGCGCCCTCCTCGACGATCGCCATGCGCGCCGCTTCATCCGGTGCCGGGCCGCTGTGATAACCGACGTTCACCGCCCCCAGCGCCTGGTGAGTGACCTGCCCCGGCCCTTCACGGTGGACGCAGATCAGGCACAAGCCGCCCAGCAAATGCAGGGAATCGGGCAGCAATGCACGCAAGCTGTCTTCGACATCGAGGCCGTTTTGCAACAACAGCACTTTCGCGTCGGGTTTCGCCGCCTGAATGATCGACGGTGCCAGCCCGGCATTGCTGGTGGTCTTGGCGCCGACCAGCAGCCAGTCGCAGGGCGGCATGTCTTCTGCTGACGAATAGGCCTGCACCGGGTTTAGCGTCAATGCGCCATGCACGGCACTGTCCACTTGCAAGCCGCGCTCGGCGACTGTTGAAAATTCACTGCGCAATAGAAAGTGCACATCGAACCCGGCCCGGGCCAGCATCACTCCGTAAAACCCTCCGATGGCGCCGGTGCCAATGATCCCCACCACCGGTTTGTTAACTGCTCCCATCACGGCAACTCCTCTGCAATTCGACCCAGCGCCTGCGCCACGGCTGCGTTCAGCTCATCGACATTCAGGCGCGTGTGCACTGCCCCAAAAAACTCGCCGTCGCGCACCACAAACAGCGCCGGCAAATGAAAGACCTGATAACGCTCGACCAGTCCGCCGTTGTCACCGGCATCGATCCAGCACACGCGATCGACGGTCAAGTCGAACCCCGGCAACACTTCGCGGGCATAGCGACAACTGGCGCAGCCAACGCTGGTGAAGATCACCAGCGAAACGCCGTCCATCGCCAGCAGCCGTTGGTCGGCGTCGAAATCGGTCAGCTGCGATTCGACCACTATACTGGGGGAAACAATGTCAAATGGCCGACACAGGGAGTCTGTGCTCATGGGACGGTTTATTCCTCATCCGGATGATGTGCCCGTTGAATTGACCTTGCTCACACCGGAGTGTATTTCGCGTCAACGGCTGCACACTATCAGCCTCGGCGGCATCGCTTGCAATTACCACCGTGCCTGGCGCCATGGCACCGCCTTGCAGGTACGCATGCCGACCCTCAACGCCGACATCTGTTATCCGGGCTACGTGGCCTGGTGCCTGCGACGTAAAAAAGGCTATCTGGTGGGCATCGCCTTCACCGACGAACAGACGCTGTTCAGTGCGCGAATGGGTGAGCAGGTGTGTCAGATCGAACGCTATTGCCGACTCAACGATGCCCACGACGATCTCCAGGATATTCAGGCCCTGGCCCTGCAATGGGTCGAACAACACGCCGACGAGTTCTCTCACGACACCGTTCGCAAAGCTTTTGCGCAGCCAGTGCTGGACTGAACAGTTACTTGCCCATTGTCTAGCAGGCGCCTAACGCGATAAGGTTCGGCTCCCCGACGCGCTTAAATCCGCTGTGCTCCGCCGCGCGGGGATCGCTGGCGGCCGGCACCCGTGACCTGACGAGTAAACGATGGCTGATTTACCGATCAACGACCTGAACGTCGCTTCCAACGAGACCCTGATCACTCCTGATCAGCTCAAGCGTGATATCCCTCTGAGCGACGCTGCCCTGCGCACCGTCACCAAGGGTCGCGAAGTCATCCGCAACATTCTCGATGGCACTGACCATCGTCTGTTCGTGGTGATCGGCCCCTGCTCGATCCACGACATCAAAGCTGCCCACGAATATGCCGATCGCCTGAAAGTGCTGGCGGCAGAAGTGTCGGACACCCTGTATCTGGTCATGCGCGTTTACTTCGAGAAGCCACGGACCACCGTCGGCTGGAAAGGCCTGATCAACGACCCATACCTGGATGACTCGTTCAAGATCCAGGACGGTCTGCACATCGGTCGCCAGTTGTTGCTGGACCTGGCCGAGAAAGGCCTGCCGACTGCCACTGAAGCCCTCGACCCGATCTCCCCGCAGTATCTGCAGGACCTGATCAGTTGGTCGGCCATCGGCGCACGGACCACCGAATCCCAGACCCACCGCGAAATGGCTTCCGGCCTGTCCTCGGCGGTCGGTTTCAAGAACGGCACCGACGGCGGCCTGACTGTGGCAATCAACGCCTTGCAGTCGGTTTCCAGCCCGCACCGTTTCCTGGGCATCAATCAGGAAGGTGGCGTGTCGATCGTCACCACCAAGGGCAACGCCTACGGTCACGTGGTGCTGCGCGGTGGTAACGGCAAGCCGAACTACGATTCGGTGAGCGTCGCCCTGTGCGAGCAGGCGCTGAACAAGGCGAAGATCAAGCCGAACATCATGGTCGATTGCAGCCACGCCAACTCCAACAAGGATCCGGCCCTGCAACCGCTGGTGATGGAGAACGTTGCCAACCAGATCCTTGAAGGCAACCAGTCGATCATCGGCCTGATGGTCGAGAGTCATCTGAACTGGGGCTGCCAGGCGATCCCGAAAGACCTCGCCGACCTGCAATACGGCGTGTCGATCACCGATGCGTGCATCGACTGGTCCGCTACCGAAAACACCTTGCGCAGCATGCACGCCAAGCTCAAGGATGTCCTGCCGAAACGTCAGCGCGGCTGACAGCCGTTTCTCAGGCATAAAAAACGCCGGGCATTGCCCGGCGTTTTTGTGTGTGCGGTGAGGTCAGTCAGATCTTGGCGGTGCGCCGCTGATGGCGCTCCATATAACGCTCCACGTAGGAGCACGAAGGAATGACCGTGTAACCCATTTCATCGGCGTACTGCAACGCCCGCTCGGTGAGGGCAGCCGCGATGCCTCGGCCACGCAAGGCGTTGGGCACGAAGGTGCGGTAGATATCCAGGGTCTGTTTCCCCAGATCCATATAGGTCAGGTAGGCACGATGACCGTCCACATTGGTCTCGAACTGATGACCAGCCTGGTCATGGTGGATGGACAACGCCTCGCTCATCACTACTCCTCGCGGGTCTCGAATTCTGACCCCTACCTTACCGATGTTTTCCCGGCGAAGGAACATCTACGCCACCCTGTGCCTGATGGACACCGAGAAGAACTGCACCGATCTCGCGCAACCCGAGCACGTATCAAATAGTAGGCACCATTGGCGAAAATGCTCAAGGTACGCTCGTCTTTACTCAGATCGACGGGGCAATTTCAGTGGACTCAGGTCCGGTTCGGGAGACGATCTTCCCGAGCCGAAAGGCTGAACATCGCCGGATGTTGAGACTTAAGACGAGCCCCCTGTTTTAAAGTCACCTCAACATGGACAAAGATATGCGAGGCGCTACGCAAATTCGCAACAGAAGTGTGGACGAATCCATATAGACAGACTTTAGCCACTACCTGCAAAACAGCGAAGGGCAACGGGAACTTTTTCTCATTAACTCACTCATCTCGCGGCTTACAGGTGGATATTTTTTATACAGCCCAGTTAAAAGTTGCTCGAAAAAGAATCAACGCCTACAATTTTTTTTGCTTCTTGCCTCACGTCAGTTTACTTACTACAAGTAATGGGTAGTATGTACGCCGGCTATTTCCTCAATCGGAGGAGACAGCCACTTAATTGAAAGTCCTTGAAGGGGAACACGATGAACAACGTTCTGAAATTCTCTGCTCTGGCTCTGGCCGCAGTTCTGGCTACCGGTTGCAGCAGCGCATCGAAAGAAACCGAAGCACGTCTGACCGCTACTGAAGACGCAGCTGCTCGCGCCCAGGCTCGTGCAGACGAAGCTTACCGTAAAGCTGATGAAGCTCTGGCTGCTGCTCAAAAAGCACAACAGACTGCTGACGAAGCTAACGAGCGTGCTCTGCGCATGCTGGAAAAAGCTAGCCGCAAGTAATAGTCCTTCGGGATTGTTATCAAGCCGACCCGTTTTTCGGGTCGGCTTTTTTTGTGCCTGCGGTTTTCGGCAGGCAACAAAAAACCCGCCGCTGCGCAAGCCTCGGCGGGTTTCATCTTTCAGCTTATTGCTGCAGGTCGATCGGTGCGCTGGAGACCATTGGCGCCGAGGTGTTCGGTGTGCCGATTTCGGTTGGCAGGCCATCTTCGGCCGCCACCACATCACGCACCACATCCCAGTTCATGCGCAGGTTGTTGGTGATGTCTTCGCGCTTGAGCATCGCGTTGATCACGGCGGTGTGCTTGTCGACCACCGACGGGTTGCCCTTGTCGTCGATCGGCGTGTGCGCTTCCAGATAGATCTTGCCGCCACTGCGACCGAACTTGTAAGCGTCGTTGAGGATTCGTACCGAAGTACCCACCGGCACCATGCTGGCCATTTCCAGCACGTTGTTGTTGAACATGCGGAAACAGCCGTGGCTGGTACGCATGCCGATACCGAACTTCTTGTTCGAGCCGTGGATCAGGTAGCCCGGCGTGCCCAGAGTGAACTTGAACGGACCCAGCGGATTGTCCGGACCCGCCGGCACCACGTTCGGCAGCGGATCACCGTCAGCGGCGTGTTCCGCCTTGATCGAGGCCGGTGGCGTCCAGGTCGGATTCGGTGTCTTGGCAGTGATCGTGGTGTGGGCGATCGGCGAGCCCCAGCCTTCACGACCGATACCCAGCGGGAAGGTGTACACCACGTTCCGGCCTTTCGGGTAGTAGTAGAGGCGGTATTCGGCGAGGTTGATCACAATGCCTTCACGCGGGCCCGGTGGCAGGATGAAGCGGGTCGGAAGAACGATTTCGGTGCCGGCGCCCGGCAGCCAGGCATCGACGCCCGGGTTGGCCGCGACCATTTCCGAATAGCCAAGATCGTAGGTGGTGCCCAGATCGGCAAAGGTGTCTTCGTACTTGGCCTTGATCACCTGCACCTGGCCGATGATGTCTTCACCAGGCGGTGGCAGGGGAAACTCCAGTGCGGCAACGGGACCGGCCACGCACAGGGCGGCAAGAGACAGGCAGCGGGTGACGGCAGGAAAACGCGGCAACATCCGGAGAATCCTTCGCAAGATCGACAAGGGTAATAAGAACGCGATTGTACACCGCGCCCAGAGAATTCGGGGAGATGCGCCGATGGGCTGGCATCACTCTTCACGATTGAAGCTGGCGCTAGCTCCGACTGCATTCGGAGATGGCTGAGCTTAAAGCTCGAAACGCAACTCGGGCCAGATCGGCGAGGTGCCGCGCTTCTGCGATTCGAGGATCGCCCGGCACAGCGAGCACAGGCGCTGATCCTGAAACACCCGGCGATCCACGCTCGACCAGCGCGGTTGCGCCGGCAGCAGACTGCCGCACAGGGTCCGGTCTGCCGAGCCGCCGAGCTCCAGTTGACGGGTCACCAGATGCACCCGCACTTCCTGGCAGGCGAACAGATCCAGCTGTTCGTCAGGCTCGATCAGTTGGTAGGCAAACAGGGACCAGGCAGGACGCGGCATCGGGGGCTCCAAATAAGGGGGCGCCACATTAGCCGAAAGCCTGCCGCTAGAAAAGCCTCATAGCAGCGGTTTTAGCGTCGGCCAGACATTTTCCAGCAACTTGCCCTGAGCCCCGGCTGCCGGGTGCAGACCGTCGGCCTGCATCAGGTCCGGATGCCCGCCCACGCCGTCGAGGAAAAATGGCACCAGCGGGATTTTTTTCTCCTCGGCGAGTTTGCCGTAAACCTCGGCAAAGGCATCGGTGTAGCGCTTGCCGTAGTTGGGCGGCAATTGCATGCCAAGCAACAGCACCTTGGCACCGCTCTGCCGGGAGCTGTCGATCATCGAAGCAAGATTTTGTTGCAATTGCGTGGGCGGCATTCCGCGCAGGCCATCGTTGCCGCCCAATTCGAGGATCACCAGTTCCGGTTTGTGCTCTGCAAGCAGCGCAGGCAGCCGCGCCTGGCCTCCAGAACTGGTGTCGCCACTGATGGACGCATTGACCACTTTGTCGTCAAACCCTTCGGTCTTGAGCCGCTGTTCGAGCAACGACACCCACCCCAGCCGGGTATCCAGTCCGAAACCGGCGCTGATACTATCGCCAACGATCAGGACTGTACCCGCCGCTGCGTTCTGGGCCATGCACATCAGGGCCAGGCCAGCACTCAAAAACCACACACGCATCGGATTCTCCATGGGCGCAAGCATTCTCACCGCGAAGAACCTTAGCAAAGTGGTTCCCAGCGCGGAAGGTGAACTGACCATCCTGCACGAACTCAGCCTGGAACTGAACAAGGGCGATAGCCTGGCCATCGTCGGCGCGTCCGGTTCCGGTAAATCCACCCTGCTGGGTCTGCTTGCCGGCCTCGACCTGCCGAGCAGCGGCGAAGTGACTCTCGCCGGGCAAGGCCTGAGCAATCTCGACGAAGACCAGCGCGCGCGCATTCGTGCCGAGCATGTGGGTTTCGTCTTTCAGTCGTTCCAGTTGCTCGACAGCCTCAACGCGCTGGAAAACGTCATGCTGCCGCTGGAGCTCGACGGCCGCAAAGACGCCAGAAGCCGCGCCACCGAACTGCTGCAACGGGTCGGCCTCGGCCAGCGCCTGACTCACTCGCCGCGCCAACTCTCCGGGGGTGAGCAGCAACGCGTTGCAATTGCCCGGGCCTTCGCCGCCGAGCCGGACGTGCTGTTCGCCGACGAACCCACCGGCAACCTCGACAGTCACACCGGCGAGCGCATCAGTGACTTGCTGTTCGAATTGAACAAGGAACGCGGCACCACCCTGGTGCTGGTGACCCACGACGAACGCCTGGCCCATCGGTGCCGGCGCCTGATCCGTCTTGAAGCCGGCCTGTTGGTCGCCCCTCTGGAGCCTTGATGGCACGTCTGCCGCTGTTGCGTCTGTTCAGTCTCGCCCTGCGCCAACTGATGCGCGATGCCCGCGCCGGTGAACTGCGGGTGCTGTTTTTCGCCTTGGTCGTGGCGGTGGCGGCGAGTACCGCGATCGGTTATTTCGGCGCCCGCCTCAACGGCGCAATGATGCTGCGCGCCACCGAGTTTCTCGGCGCCGACCTGTCGCTCGAAGGCAGCTCGCCAGCCCGACCGGAGCAGATCCGGAGCGGCACCGAGCTGCGGCTGGACCATGCGCAGGTGGTGGAATTTTCCAGCGTCATCGCTACGGACAACGGCATTCAGCTCTCCAGCATCAAAGCTGTCGACCGCGCCTATCCGCTGCGCGGCGAGCTGAAAAGCGCCCCCGCCCCTTACGCGACGGAAGAAGCCGGAGGCGAGCCGCAGCCCGGTGAAGCCTGGGTCGAAGCACGCCTGCTGACGGCGCTGGACCTGAAAATCGGCGACAGTATCGACGTCGGCATGAAGACATTGAAACTGACGCGAGTGCTGACCTACGAGCCCGATCGAGCGGGCAACTTCTACAGCCTCACACCACGCGTAATGATCAACCTTGACGACCTCGCCGCGACCGGCGTGGTGCAACCCGGCAGCCGGGTGAGCTACCGCGAACTCTGGCGCGGTGAGCCGCAAGCGCTGGAAACCTATCGTCAACTGATCAAACCGGGCCTCGCCGCCAACCAGCGGATTCAGGATGCCCGCGACGGCAACCGACAGATCGGCGGCGCACTGGGCAAGGCCGAACGTTATCTGAACATGGCCAGTCTGGTCGCCGTGCTTCTGGCGGGGGTGGCGGTGGCGTTGTCGGCCAACCGCTTTGCCAGTCGACGTTTCGATGCCAGCGCCCTGCTGCGTTGCCTGGGCTTGTCGCGCCGAGAAACCCTGGTGCTGTTCAGTCTGCAACTGACAGTGCTCGGCCTGCTCGCCAGCCTCAGCGGCGCCCTGCTCGGCTGGCTCGCACAATTGGGATTGTTCGCGCTGTTGCATGATCTGCTGCCGACCGACGTACCGCCGGGTGGCTTGCTGCCGGCGCTCGCCGGAATCGGCACCGGACTGGTCGCCCTGGCAGGTTTCGCCCTGCCACCGCTCGCCGCACTGGGCCGCGTGCCGCCATTGCGGGTATTGCGCCGGGACATGCTGCCGATTCCGTCGAGTACCTGGATGGTCTATGGCGCGGCACTCGGCGCGCTTGGGCTGATCATGTGGCGCCTGAGTCTGGACCTGCTGCTGACATTCGCCCTGCTTGGCGGTGGCGTGGTGGCCGCGCTGGTGCTCGGCGGCTTGCTGCTGTTGCTGCTGCAGAGTCTGCGTCGCCTGCTCGCACGCGCGTCCCTGCCGTGGCGGCTTGGTCTGGGTCAGTTGTTGCGCCATCCTTTGGCGGCGGCTGGCCAGTCATTGGCCTTCGGGCTGATTCTGCTGTCCATGGCTTTGATTGCACTGCTGCGCGGCGAACTGCTCGACACTTGGCAAAACCAGTTGCCGAAAAACGCACCCAACTACTTCGCTCTGAACATCCTGCCGGCGGACAAACAGGCCTTCACCGATCACCTGATCAATGTCTCGGCCCAGGCCGCGCCGTTGTATCCGGTGGTGCCGGGACGGCTGATCAGCATCAATGGCGAGGCGGTGCAGCAGATCGTCAGCAAGGATTCGGCCGGCGACCGTGCCATCCAGCGCGACCTGAGCCTGACCTGGGCGGCCGACCTGCCGGCGGGCAATAAAATCACCGCCGGCTCGTGGTGGACCGGTCAACCTTCGGATGACGTTCCGGGCGTTTCGGTCGAAGGCAAAGTGGCCGAAAGCCTGAAACTCAAACTGGGCGATCACATGGTGTTCAGCGTCGGCGGGGTCAATCGCGAGGCGAAGGTCACCAGTCTGCGGGAGATCAACTGGGACAACTTCCAGCCGAACTTCTTCATGATCTTCCAGCCCGGCACCTTGAAGGATCTGCCGGCGACTTACCTGACCAGCTTCTATCTGGCGCCCGGCCACGATCAGCAGATTGTCGAGTTGTCGCGAGCGTTTCCGGCGGTGACCATCCTGCAGGTCGAAGCCTTGCTCGAACAGCTGCGCAGCATCCTCGCCCAAGTCACCCTGGCGGTGGAGTATGTGCTGTTGTTTGTGTTGGCGGCGGGGATGGCGGTGTTGTTTTCAGGTTTACAGGCAACGCTGGATGAACGCATTCGCCAGGGGGCGCTTTTGCGTGCGCTGGGTGCCGAGCGGCAATTGTTGATCAAGGCGCGACGGATCGAGTTCGGCTTGCTCGGCGCGGTCAGCGGATTGCTCGCGGCCATCGGTTCGGAAGTGGTGAGTCTGGTGCTGTATCGCTTCGCCTTCGATCTGCCCTGGCATCCCCATCCGTGGTTGCTGCTGTTGCCGTTGATTGGCGCGGCGCTGATTGGTGGCGCCGGGGTGTTCGGCACACGGCGTGCGCTCAACGCCAGCCCGCTGACAGTGTTGCGTGAGGGTTGATAGACTCCAGTCGTCTCCCTCAAAAGAACTTGCCATGAGCCGTTATCGCCCTCCCCGCACCGCTGGCACCGCGCTGATCACCCCTGAGGGTGAAGCGCGGATGCGGGCCGAATTCCATGAGCTGTGGCATGTGCGCCGTCCGCAAGTGACGCAATCGGTCAGCGAGGCAGCGGCTCAGGGTGATCGTTCGGAAAATGCCGAGTACACCTACGGCAAGAAAATGCTGCGCGAGATCGACAGTCGCGTGCGTTTTCTCACCAAACGCCTTGAAGCGCTCAAAGTGGTCAGCGAAAAACCGAGTGATCCGAACAAGGTCTATTTCGGCGCCTGGGTGACCATCGAAGACGAGGACGGCAAACAGTCGCGCTATCGCATCGTCGGCCCGGACGAACTGGACCTGAAACTCGGCCTGATCAGCATCGACTCACCACTGGCCCGCGCCCTGATCGGCAAGGCGCTGGATGCTGAAGTGCGAGTACAGACGCCGACCGGCGAACAGTTCGTCTACATCGTGGCGATCGAATATCCCTGACGCTCAGCGCCGGGTAATCAGGCCCTGGCGTGCGACGCGGGTCAGTTGGCGAATCATTTCCGGCGCTTCTTCAAGACTCGGAGCCTGAATGACGGCCAGATCGAAGCTGTCATCGGCAAAACGCGCCAGCGACTCACCGTCTTCGACAAACTGGATCAGAAATGCGGCAGGACCGCCGCTGCGACGTGGCCAGCCATCGAGATAACGCAACAGCGTCGGCTGATGTTTGCCGCCAAGCAGGATTTTCGGATTGCGCTGGGTGATGTGTGCCGTGATCGGCGCGGGACGTGCTGGAGGGCGTAGTGCATTCATCGTGTCGTGTCTCTGCCTCAAAAGTCTGCATGGCAGGTGAGAGGCAACACCGAACCAGCGCTTTAGCGGTATTTCGAAGCCCTGTTCCGGCTTCTGACGGCAACTGAAGAATAGTCACCTGGCGCCCCGCAAGTAGCTGTTTAAATCGGCGCATGAGCGGCATCCTAGAGAACGTGACCGGCCAGTGTCAAGAATCAGCCGCAACAAAAAAAGCCCGCATAATGCGGGCCTTTTGCTTGAGCCAGAGCCTTCAACCGGCGATGGCGCGATCCACCGAGAGCTTGCCGGCACCTTCGATCAGTACCGCGAGGCTGCCACCGAGCAGAGCCAGGGCGAACTCGTAACCATTGTTGGCCATGAACAGACCGTTGCTGATGTGCACAGTGAAAATGGCCACCAGCGACAGGAAGGTCAGACCCAGTGCCGCCGGGCGCACCAGCAGGCCGATGATCAGCGCCAGACCGGCGAAGAACTCGGTGCCGCCGGCCAGTGTGGCCATCAGATAACCCGGGGTCAGACCGATGCTTTCCATGTATTGCGCGGTGCCTGCCAGACCGTAGCCACCGAACAGACCAAAGAGTTTCTGCGAGCCGTGGGCGGCGAAGATCACGCCGACGGCAATGCGCAGAAGGGTCAGACCGTAGCCGGCGCGGGTGAACAGGACCTTGTTGATCAGAGAGCTCATGTTGCGTTTCCTTGTGGTCAGAAGTGCTTGTTGGTTGGCCGCTATATTAATCAGTTAATTTCATGTTAAAAGCGCAAAAAATCCGCCATAACAATCAACTTATTAGATCATTTGCGTGAGACCACTTTTTGCCCTGCGGGCTCCAACGACTCCCGCTCCCGGTCGAACGCCAAGTAATACTTGTTCACGCTATTAACATAGCTGACGGCTCCCATTCCCACCTGCTCCATGGCGATGCGCTCGACCTGGAAGAACCATTGGTTGGGATTCAGGCCGCGACGCCGCGCTTCTGCACGCATGCCTTGCACCCGCTCCGGCCCGATGTTGTAGGCGGCCAGAGTGAACGCCATCCGCTCGCGCTCGTTGAGTTTCGGGCTATTGAAGAACTTGCGGCGGATCATCGCCAGGTACTTGGCCCCGGCCTGCACATTCGCATCGAGATTCTGGATATTGTTGACGCCGACCCGCTGCGCAGCGGACGGCGTGATCTGCATCAACCCGGTTGGCCCGCCGCCGCTGCGCGCGCTGGGTTGCAGCGCAGACTCCTTGAAGGCCAGCGCCGCCAGGTTGAGCCAGTCCATATTTTGCGCTTCGGCGTGTTTCTGCAGCGTCGGGCGCAGTTTTTCCAGTCGCTGACGGTCAGCCTTGGCCAACGGATAGTGCACTTGATAGAGGCGGCGGTAGATCCGCAGGAATGCCGCATCTTCGTTCGACGGTTTTTTGTAGCCGGTCAGGAAGCGGTCGATGCTGGCCCGTAACATCGAGGCATCGCGGCGCACGAACCAGTATTCCTCGCCCGGTTCGCTGATCATCACCTGCCGGTCGAAACGCAGCTTGGGCAGGATCTTGCCCCAACGCTCGGCAATCGGTTGCTCGACGATGGTCAGGTGGAAGATACCGCCCTGGACCATTTCCAGCACATCTTCGACCGCCAGCGTCGGATCGACCCATTCGATCTTGATCGGCGCCAGTTTGTGTAGCGCCAGCTTCTGGTTGAGCTGACTCACCGCCTCCCCTGCCGCACTGCCGGTGGGCAATGCCAGGGTTTTGCCGGCCAGTTGTTCGACCTTGGTGTAGCGCTTCTCGCCCTTGATGCCGACCAACACCAGCGGCACGTTGCTGGCAATCGGCTCGCTGCTGGCGACCGCGTGGCCCGGTTGCAACTCGAGCAGTTCGCCCGGCGCAACAAGATCACCTTCGCCGCGCTGCAACGCGCCGAGCAATTGGTCCTTGGCTTTGGGGATGATCTTGAGGGTGACTTCCTGGCCGTCGCGGGCGTGGCCGTTGAGGTACTGCTCGAAGGCACGCAGACGGTGGTATTCGACGCCGATGGCCTGACCCTGGACTTCGCCAGAGCTGTTGCGGCTCTGGTTGACCAGCACCCGCAGGACGCGGCTGCTGCGGATCTCGGTCAGGTCGCGGACCTTGGCGGCCGGCACGGCTTGCAGCGGCCCGGGCAGCCGCGCGACCGCCGTCATCGGCAGCAGCAACGAACCACACAGCAGGAGCAAAACCGACGGACGAACCATCCACTCTCCGGAAAGAATACGGGCGTTTTCACCGCTGAACGGTCGCAAAACACCGACGAAAACAGAGCGCCTGGAGCGCTGATAAAGTGCGAGAGACTGGCACAGTGATAGCAATGCTGTCACACCAGCCTGCCTCGCGGCCTCAACAGACAGCCATAAGCCGTTGTAGTTCTTGGCTTTTCTTATAAATCTACAGCTCTGATATGCTTTCCGGCCTTCGGCCCGAGGTAGCACCATGCAACTCATCGATATCGGCGTCAACCTGACCAACCCCAGTTTCGCCGACAAACACCAGGCCGTGCTCGACCGCGCCTACGCTGCCGGAGTCTGCCAACTGGTGCTGACCGGCACCAGCGTCGAGGGCAGCGAACAGGCGCTGGAACTGTGCCAGCAACTGGATCCGGACGGCCAGCGATTGTTCGCCACCGCCGGCATTCACCCGCATTCGGCCAGCGACTGGAATGCCGACAGCGCACGGCGTCTGCGCAGCTTGCTGCAAGAATCGAACGTGGTGGCGGTGGGCGAATGCGGGCTGGATTTCAACCGTGATTTCTCGCCGCGCCCGCAGCAGGAAAAAGTCCTCGAAGAACATCTGGCGCTGGCGGCCGAACTGCAATTGCCGGTGTTCCTGCACGAACGTGATGCGAGCCAGCGCCTGCTGGAAATCCTCCGAGACTTTCGCGACAGATTGCCCGCCGCCGTGGTGCATTGCTTCACCGGTGAGCAGAAAGCGTTGTTCAGTTACCTCGATCTGGATCTGCACATCGGCATCACCGGCTGGATCTGCGATGAGCGTCGCGGCACTCATTTGCATCCGCTGGTGAAGGAGATCAAACGCGGTCGACTGATGCTGGAAAGCGATGCGCCGTACCTGCTGCCACGCACATTGCGGCCAAAACCGAAGAACGGTCGCAACGAGCCGGCGTATCTGACCGAAGTGCTGCGTGAAGTGGCCTTGCATCGAGGCGAGACCGAGGAAGATCTCGCGGCCCACACCACCGCCTGCGCGCGGGCGTTTTACGGTCTACCTACCCTGCCCTAGCCGGGGCGACTGCATCACTTGTTGATGCACATCAAAATCCGGGCACCTGGGTAGCGGCACAATAATGGCACCTTGCCAAAACTGTTTCCGCTATCAGAGAAGACCTCCATGGGTGCCTGGCTTAGCAATATCTCGCTGAAATACAAATTCTGGGCGGTCAACGCGGTCGCCTTTGTCACCACCCTGTTGCTGGTGCTGTACGCCGTACAGCTCGAACAACAGGCTCGCAGTCACGCCGCGCAAGCCTCGGCCCAGGCCCAGGCGCAGTTGCTCAAGGCCTGGCCGGCCGGGCAGGCGCTGCCCAAATCCGATCAAGTGCTGACGTTCAAACGCGGCGAAGCACCGCGCCTCAACGATCAGCCGTTGCTGGAGATCACCGACACCAACGGCTGGATCGAGATCAGTCACTTGCCGTTGTTCGGCGAAAACCCGCTGCTCGGCGCCGAGGTATTCAGCCGTGCCGATGGCCAGCAGGTCGCCGTGATCGCCTGCGCGCCCAGCCTCAGTCAGGTGTTCAGCGAGCGCTTCGCCAACTATGCGGTGGCGGTGTTCATCCTGATGCTGGCGATGCTTGGCGCTTCACAGTTGCTGATCCGCTTTCTGCTCAGCCAGCTCAACACCCTCAAGGACGTAATGCTGCACGTGGAGAAAACCGGCGACCTCGCCGCTCGGGTGCCGCTGGCCTGCAAGGATGAAGTCGGGCAGATGGCCAATGCGTTCAACGCGATGCAGGCCGGTTATCAGCGGGTGGTCACCACTGTGGCCAACACCGCGCGGCAACTGGATATCGGTGCCGCGCGACTGGCGTCGAGCATGAACGAAGTGCGCCACGGCATGCTCGGCCAGCAGAGTGAAACCGATCAGGCCGCCACGGCGATCAACGAAATGACCGCCACCGTCTACCACATCGCTCAGCACGCCGGCGCCACGCGCGACCTGTCGCAGACCGCCGACGGCCTGGCCGGCAGCGGTCAGCAAGTGGTGAGCCGAGTGCAGACGTCGATTGCCGGGCTGTCCAGCGGCGTGCAGCAGACCGCCGAGATGATTCAGCGCCTGGCCGAGGACAGCCAGAAGATCAATGGCGTGGTCAGCGTGATTCACAGCATCGCCGAACAGACCAACCTGCTGGCACTCAACGCCGCCATCGAAGCGGCCCGAGCCGGGGAAATGGGCCGCGGGTTCGCGGTGGTCGCCGACGAGGTGCGCAACCTCGCCAAACGCGTGCAGACCTCCACCGATGAAATCACCACCATGGTGTCAGCGTTGCAGGCCGGCACCCGTGACGCGGTGGACTTCATGCAGGAGAGTTCGTACAAGGCCGACGACTGCGTGCAGCAGGCGCAAGAGGCCGGCGAAGCGCTGGCGGAAATCACGGGGGCGGTGGCGCAGATGCGTGAGAGCAACACGCAGATTGCGGTGGCGGCAGAACAGCAAAGTCAGGTTGCCGAAGAGATGAATCGCGCCGTGGTGAGCATTCGCGATGTCACCGAGAACACTGTGCAGCAGACCGTGGATTCGGCGACCACCAGTAACGAGTTGGCGACGCTGGCCGGGGAACTGAACAAGGCGATCGGTCAGCTCAAGCTCTAGGGCGCAACATCAAAAATGGCCATTGTCCCTATTACTTCAATAGCCAACCTTGATTCGCCGCTCTGGCTGCCCGGGCCTATTCTTCAACCATGTACTGAACATGGATCGAGGAGCAGCAACATGGGCAAACGTCACCCCAACCTTCCCGCGTGGCAATGGCGCGCATATCCGAACAACCATCAGCATCCGACCAATCTGGTGCTGCACCTGATTGCCGTGCCGCTGTTCATCGTCGCGTTTCTGTTGATCGTCTCCGGTGTGTTCAGCCTGAGTCTGGCCAGTGTGGCGATCGGCGTGATTGGTATCATCGCGGCGCTGGGTCTGCAGCGCCACGGTCACAGCCTGGAGGCGCAAGCCTCCGAGCCGTTCAGTGATCGCAAGGACGCCGTCTCGCGTCTGCTGGTCGAGCAGTTTCTGACGTTTCCGCGGTTCTTCCTCAGTGGCGGCTGGTACCGTGCCTGGCGTGAGCGTCACCGCCGCCATTGAGTCAGGCGAAGATCGTCACCGTCTGCCGGCTCATGGCAATCAGTTCACCCTGCGCGCTCCACAGCTTGGCGGCGACATGGCCGTAACCGTCGGCCGCATACTCGATGTCCGCCAGGTACTGGCAAAAATCCAGCGTGCTCAAATCCCGTAACGGCTGAACGAATTCGATGGTCCAGGTCAACGTGCTGCCCGGTGCCGGTTTCTTCAGGTACGGCAACAGCGCCGGTGGCCAGGCATCGACCAGCGCCAGCAGGTGCGCCTCGTTGACCGGCTCTTCCTTCACATCCCCGCGCAAGCGCACCCAACCGCCCATCAGCCGCGATTGAATGCCGGTGAACGGCATGCCGCCGACACTCCAGCGCATCGCCAAATGACGCATGAACTCCGGGGTTACGCCTTTGATGTATGGCAGTTCCTGGCAGTCGTTCCAATGTTTCATCTCGGGTGCCGGATAGGCTTCCACCGCCACCTCCGACGGTCGCGAAGCCCCGAAGCTGCCTTGCACCATCGTCACCACCTGACCGTTCTGCACGGCGCGCCCCAGCACCTGACTGACCGCCTTGCCTTCGCGCAGCACTTCGACTTCAAAGCTCACCGGCACTTCGGGCTCGACCGGGCCGACAAAGGTGATCGCCAGCGAACGTACCGGCCGATCAGTCGGTACTCGGGTGCGCATCACTTCAAATTGCAGTGCGGCCACCAACCCGCCAAAACTGGCCCGACCCTGGCCCCACTCCGCCGGAATCTTGACCTCCGGTTGACGACGGACAGCATCGATCAGATCGCAAAAGCGCATGGAAACCTCGGACACGAAAAAGGGAATGACCGGATCTTAACCAGCGCGGCAGAGCGGCGCAGCGTCCATTCCGGTCAAAGAGACTGACAGATAAGACAGCGGTGCTGAGCGCCAGCGGGTTTCAGGATTTGAAGCAGGCCGCGCTGAGTTTATCCAGCACCCGGTCGGCCTTGATTTCGGCTTTGGCCATGGTCGCCTGCCATGTGGCGACGCAGGGTCGCAGATCCGGCTCCAGTTCGGCGCGCGCCAGCCATTGCCAGCAATCGTGCCAGTCACCGAGGGCGCCTTGTGCGGATTTCAGACGGGTTAATGCGGCTTCCGGCAGACGATCGAGTTCCGGGTAAGCCTCGATGCCGTAACGCACGCGCTTGATCAGCAAACGCAGGCGATGGCGGTCGTGGGCCGGGTCGTGCAGCGCCACGTCGAGGTTTTTCCATTGTTTGCCCAGACGTTTCTCGATGCGCTTGTCCAGGCGCTTGAGCAAACCCTGGCGCTGGGATGCACGCAGAAAGCGCGGGAAGGCGTCGAGGATCATCAGCAGCGAAGCCACTTCGGCGCTGGCCGCCAGCGTCGGATACGCCTCGGCCATTTGCGCCATGCGGCGCTGCGCGGCTTCGGGCTGATCATGTTTGATCAGCCAGGCCGCCAGCACTTCGCGGTCGCGCCATGGCGTGGTCAGTTGCCCCACCGCAGCCGCCGCATCTTCCAGTTGCTCGACACCGGGCAAACCGCGCAACGGCCGCAACAGGCTGCGCAAACGGCGCACGGTGGTGCGCAAATCATGCAGCGCCTCAGGGTCGGTCCGCGCAGTCAGACGGGCCTGACAGCCCAGCAGCCGTACTTCGAGGCTCAGGACATGGGCCACCAGCCGATCAACCAACGCAGACATCGCTTGCTCCTGAATTCAATGGCTTTGCACGAGTGTGAACTGGCGCAAGACACCTGCCCTTGCGCCACGTCAGCAGCTTAGCGTCCGGCGCGGGATTCGCGAATGTAGAAACGCGCCTTTTCGGCCTTCTTGGTGCAGCCTTCGAAACCCTCGAATTGCTGCTGAGTCTTGGCCGCCGTCAACAGCGACAACGCCTTGGAATAGCTGACGGTGCCGGCAAACCCTTCGGCCTTCGCCAGGTCCAGTTCATGCCACGCCGCGTCGAGCTGGCTGCCGCAGCTGTCGCGATAAGCGGTCTTACCGGCGCAACCGGCCAATGCCAGAGCCATCAACGGCACACAGATCCAGGCTTTCATCACTCACACCTCAAAGATAGGTCAACAGTCGTGCAGGTAAGACGGTAAGGCAGCGAAAAAGTGCCTTGTACCCCGCAATTGCACCGCACTGCAAAAGATAGCGCCGACGGGTCATGAAGTATCGAAAAAACGACGCCATGGCCGCCCCGAGCGACCCCGGCGATTGAAGCCCGGCCCTCGATGGGTGCATTGTGGAACCTTGCCGGGAGGAAGACGGATGAAAAAACGTGTCGCACTGGTGCTGGGCTCCGGTGGCGCCCGGGGCTATGCCCATATCGGGGTCATTGAAGAGATCGAACGACGGGGCTATGACATCAGCTGTATTGCCGGCTGTTCAATGGGGGCCGTGGTCGGCGGAATCTACGCCGCCGGCAAGCTCGACGAGTATCGCAACTGGATCGAAAGCCTGGATTACCTCGACGTGCTGCGCCTGGTGGATGTCAGCTTCCGTCTCGGCGCGATCCGTGGCGAGAAAGTCTTCGGCCAGATCCGCAAGATCGTTGGCGAGATCAACATCGAAAACCTGCGCATTCCCTACACGGCGGTGGCCGCCGACCTCACCAATCAGCAGGAAATCTGGTTCCAGGAAGGCTGCCTGCATCAGGCCATGCGCGCCTCGGCAGCGATTCCCAGTCTGTTTACCCCGGTGATGCAAGGCAACCGGATGCTGGTGGACGGCGGCATTCTCAACCCGTTGCCGATCGTGCCGGTGGTGTCGAGCCACTGTGACCTGATCATCGCGGTCAATCTCAACTCGACCAACCAGCGCCATTACAAACTGCCGGTGATTCAACGCCCCGCCGCGTTCCGTACGCGCTTCGACAGCCTGATCAGTTCGCTGGGTTCGAAGATGCCGTTCCGCCGCAAACAGGCCGAGCAACTGCTGATCCTGGAACAGGAAGCGCTGCGTGCCGAAGCGGCGGACATCAATCCTTGGGTCGAAAGCGCCGAGCCGGAAGCCCAGCAACCGGCCGCCGCCCCGGAGCGCGACGGCGCACCCAAGTCCGCCACCGGTTCGTTCATCGTCGATAACGTCGGGCCGGCGTCATTGCTGGACCTGATCAACCAGAGTTTCGAGGTGATGCAGACCTCGCTGGCGCAGTACAAGATCGCCGGGTATCCGCCGGACATCCTGATCAACGTGCCGAAGCGGGTGTGCCGGTTCTTCGAGTTCTACAAGGCGCCCGAATTGATCGCGCTGGGTCGCGAGATCGCCCGGGATACGCTGGATCGCTACGAGAGCGAACAGAACTAAAGGCTGCTCTCGCTCAACAAGCGATAACCGACACCGGCCTCGGTCACGATGAAACGGGGCCGGGTCGGATCGTCCGCCAGTTTCTGTCGCAGATGACCGACCACGATCCGCAGGTAGTGACTGTCCTCGGTGTGAGTCGGGCCCCAGATGTCCTTGAGCAATTGCTGCTGGGTGATCACCCGCCCCGGATGCCGCGCCAGTTGCGCCAACACTGCATATTCCTTGCGGGTCAGGGCGACTTCGACGCCGTCGAGCAACACGCGGCGATATGCCAGGTCCACGGTCAGCGGGCCGAAATTCAACGCGGCCTGCTGCGCTTCGCCGGCCGGCGCCTGACGCAGCAACGCGCGCACCCGGGCGAGAAATTCCTGAATGCCGAACGGCTTGGTCACGTAGTCATTGGCGCCGCCATCCAGCGCCTGGACTTTCTGCCCTTCGCTGGCACGCACCGAGAGCACCAGCACCGGCGCCGTGGCCCACTCGCGAAACTCGCGCAGCACTTGCTGGCCGTCCATGTCCGGCAGGCCGAGGTCGAGCACCAGCAGATCGGGTTTGTTCAGCGCCGCCTGGGCCAGGCCCTCGGCGCCGGTGCCGGCCTCCAGCACTTTGTAGCCCTGGGAAGCGAGGCTGATACGCAGGAACTTGCGGATCTGCGGTTCGTCATCGATGACCAAAATGGTCGCGGTCTGGCTCATGAATTCACATCAACACAAAAGAGTGGCAAGAGAGTAGCGCAGCGCGGTTCAGGCTTCACCGTCCATCCCCGGTTGCGTCTGCAACGGCAAGTGCAGGGTGATGCAGGTGCCGCGTCCGTCGATGCCGTCGCCGACACTGATCCGCCCGCCATGGGCGCCGACCATACCCTGACAGATCGCCAACCCGAGTCCCGTGCCCTGGCCGCCACGATCACCTCGGGCGGCGGTGTAGAACATGTCGAAAATCTTCGCCCGCTCATCGACGGGAATCCCCGGCCCTTCATCGCTGACCGAGAAAAACACTTCGCTGTCATCCGCCCCGGCGCGCAGTTGCAGACGGCCGTGAGACGGCGAGAAGCGTGCGGCGTTTTCCAGCACGTTCACCAGCGCCTGTTCAATCAACGCGGCATGCACGTACAGCAGCGGCAGTTCGGCTGGCACATCGGTGCTCACCTGCAAAGATGAGAGCACTGCCCGCAGTCGATTGAGCGCACTGCCGACGATGTCCGCCGGCGACACCCAGTCCCGCGCCAACTTCAACGCACCATGCCCGAGACGGGTCATGTCCAGCAGGTTCTGAATGTAGCGATCGAGACGTTCGGCTTCGTCGCGTGTGCCTTCGAGCAGCTCGCGGCGATCCTCCAGCGGGATCGCTTCGCCGAGGGCCAGCAGGCTGTCGATGCTGCCGCGCATCGAGGTCAGCGGCGTGCGCAGATCGTGGGACACCGAGGCCAGCAAAGCGCTGCGCAGTTGCTCGGTTTCACCGTGCAGGCGCGCGGCTTCCAGATCATCGGCCAATTGCGCCCGGGCCAATGCCTGGGCCAGCGGCTGACTCAACGCGGTCAGCAAACGACGACGCTGGCCGCTCAAGGTCCGGCCCTCTTTGGCGCACACCCCGAGCAGCGCCAGCGGTCCGTCCTCCACCGACAGCGGCCACCACCACCAGCGACCGAACGGCAACGTGCCGGTGCCCATGCCCGCCGGTTGATCGTGTTGCCAGGCCCAGTCGGCGGCGGCGCGTTCGGATTCGGTGAACTGCAACGGCCCGCCGGTTTCGACTTTCCAGCCACCCTGCCCGTCACGATTTAGCAGGCACAGTTGCAGATCGCTCCAGCCATTGAGGTGTTGCGCGGCGGCGCTGACCACGGCCTGACGGTCGGTGGCGGCGGTGAGTTTGCGTGACAGGTCGAGCAGTTCGGTGGTCTCTTCCTGGGTATCGCGCAGCGCCTGCAATTGCCGCCGCTGTCGCGCCGCGAGGTTGCCGGTGAGCGCCGCCATCAGCAGGAAGAACAGCAAGGTCAGCACGTCTTCTTCGCGCTGGATGCTGAAGGAGAAATTCGGCGGGATGAACAGAAAGTCATAGCTCAGAAACGACAGCGCCGCACAGGCCAGCGCCGGGCCGAGGCTGCTGCGCACCGCCACCAGCAGCACCGCCGCAAGGAACACCAGCGAGATATTCGGCAACGGCAGCACGCTGGACACCGCCCACGCCAGCGCACTGGCCAGCACTGTGGCGACCAGCGCCAGCGCATAGTCGAACCACACCAGCGTCGGCGCTACACGCGGGCGCGGCTGATGCTGTTCCTGGTCACTGTCCAGCACGTTGATTTCCAGGCCATGAGCCTGACGCAGCAAACGCGCCGCCAGCCCACCGCCGAACAGGCGCCTGCGCAGACGCGGCCGGGACTGGCCGACCAGCACCAGACTCGCCCGTCGTTCAGCCGCATGCTGGATCAGGGTTTTCGCCACTTCGCCGGCCCGCAACAGCACCACCTCGCCGCCGAGGCGTTCGGCCAGTTGCTGGGCGCTTTGCAGGCGCAGGCGCGATTGCTCGTCGCGCACGCTGCCGTTATCGACGTGCACCAGACTCCATGGCAGATGTCGCCGCTGGGCGACGCGGCTGGCGTGACGCACCAGCCGTTCGGCCTGCGCATCGCCATCGACCCCGACCAGCAAGCGCCCGCGCACCGCCGGCGCGGCCTGGCCGAGCTGGCGATAGCCCTGAGCGAGATCGTTATCGACCTGCGCGGCAGCGGTCTGCATCGCCAGTTCGCGCAGTGCGGTGAGGTTGGTCTGAGTGAAGAATGCATCGATCGCGGCGCGTGCCTGCTCAGGCACGTAGACCTTGCCTTCGCGCAGGCGCTCGAGCAGTTCGCGGGGCGGCAGGTCGATCAGCAGCAGTTCGTAGGCTTCTTGCAGCACCCAGTCCGGGAGGGTTTCGCGTACCTGGACACCGGTGATGCCGCGCACCTGATCGTTGAGGCTTTCGAGGTGCTGGACGTTGACCGTGGTGTACACGTCGATACCGGCGGCGAGCAGTTCCTGAATGTCCTGCCAGCGTTTGGCGTGGCGGCTGCCGGGGGCGTTGCTGTGGGCAAGCTCATCGACCAGCACCAGTTTCGGCCGGGCCGGGAGCAGGCCATCGAGGTCCATTTCTTCAAGCGTCACGCCACGGTATTCCGAGCGCACCAACGGCAGTTGCGGCAAACCGCCAAGCAGCGCTTCGGTTTCGGCGCGACCATGGGTTTCAACCACTCCGGCGATGACTTTCACGCCCTGGCGCAATTGGCTGTGGGCGGCCTGCAACATCGCGTAGGTCTTGCCCACACCCGGCGCAGCGCCGAGGAAAACCTTGAGCCGGCCGCGTCCATCGCGGGGCAAGTCTGCTAACAGCGCGTCGGCGCGGCCGGAGTCACTCATGCTTGAAGCTCTCTTCCTGAAGTTGATCGTTCCCACGCTCTGCGTGGGAATGCAGCCCAGGACGCTCTGCGTCCCGCACATGCTGACGCACAGCGTCTTTTAAGGCGTTCCCATGCAGACGGTTCGACGCCTGGACATGGGAACGAACATCCACTACAGCTTTTCCAGCGCCATGTTCAGCGTCAGCACATTCACCACCGGCGGGCCCACCAGCGGCTGTTCGATGTGCGCGTCGAGCAGTTGCTGCAAGGTAGCCACCGGCAGATTGCGCGCGGCCGCAACACGCGCCAGTTGATAGGCAATCGCCGCCGGTGGCAAGTGCGGATCGAGACCGCTGCCGGAGGTGGTCAGCAGCGCCAGCGGCACCGGGCCCTGACCGGGCACCTGCAGCTTGTTGGCGTCATCGATCACCCGAGTGGCCAGCGCCGGATTGCTTGGCGACAGGTTGCTCGCGCTGCTCGACACGGTGGCAAAGGCACCGGCCGAAGGGCGCGGATGAAACCAGGCATCGCCGACAAAGTCCTGCGCGATCAGCGACGAGCCGCGCACCTTGCCTTCGGCGTCGCGCACCAGGCTGCCGTTGGCCTGCTCGGGGAAGGCGACCTGGGCAACGCCGGTCACCACCAGCGGATAGGCAACGCCGGTGACCAGGGTCATCAGCACCAACAGGCTCAGGGCCGGACGTAACATTGTGGACATTTCAAAATCCTCGAATTCGTGCTTGAAGCGGTGTGCCCGGCACACCGCTGTTCAGGTTCAAACCAGATGCAACGCCGTCAACAGCATGTCGATCGCCTTGATCCCCACAAACGGCACCAGAATCCCGCCCAGGCCGTAGATCAGCAGATTGCGTCTCAGCAACGCCGCCGCACTCGCTGCCTGCACCCGCACGCCGCGCAGGGCCAGCGGAATCAGCACCACGATGATCAACGCGTTGAACACGATGGCCGACAGGATCGCGCTCTGCGGACTGCTCAACTGCATGATGTTCAGCACGCCCAGTTGCGGGTAGATCGCGGCAAACAGCGCCGGCAGGATCGCAAAGTACTTGGCCACGTCGTTGGCGATGGAAAAAGTCGTCAGCGCGCCACGGGTCACCAGCAATTCCTTGCCGATCTGCACCACGTCCAGCAGCTTGGTCGGGTCGCTGTCGAGGTCGACCATGTTGGCCGCCTCGCGCGCGGCTTGGGTGCCGTCGTTCATCGCCATGCCGACGTCAGCCTGGGCCAGCGCCGGGGCGTCGTTGGCGCCGTCGCCGCACATCGCGACCAGACGACCGTCGTTCTGCTCATGACGGATGCGCGCCAGTTTTTTCTCCGGTGTAGCTTCGGCCAGTACGTCATCGACACCTGCTTCAGCGGCAATCGCGGCGGCGGTCAGCGGGTTGTCGCCGGTGACCATCACCGTGCGAATTCCCAGCTTGCGCAGCTCGGCAAAACGCTCGCGGATGCCCGGCTTGACCACGTCTTTGAGGTGGATCGCGCCGAGCAGTTTGCCGTCGGCGCAGACCAGCAACGGCGTGCCGCCGCTCTGGGCGATCTTGTCGATTTCCCGGGACAGCGCCGGGGCCAGGTCCTTGCGTTGTTGGCCGAGGAAGGCCAGCAGCGAATCCACCGCGCCCTTGCGAAACACACGGCCCTGATAGTCGACACCGGACAAGCGGGTTTCTGCGCTGAACGGTACGGCGGTCAGGGTTTCCGGCGAAGGTTCCGGCTGCGGATTTGAGCCGCGAAGGTACTCGACTATGGACTTGCCTTCGGCGGTTTCGTCGGCCAGCGAAGCGAACAGCGCGCCTTCGGCCAGCTCACGGGCATTCACGCCCGGCGCTGCATATACCGCGCTGCAACGACGGTTACCGAAAGTGATGGTGCCGGTCTTGTCCAGCAGCAGCACGTGCACGTCACCCGCCGCTTCCACCGCGCGACCGGACTTGGCGATCACGTTAAGGCGCACCAGCCGATCCATCCCGGCGATACCGATCGCCGACAGCAGACCGCCGATGGTGGTCGGAATCAGCGTGACCAATAACGCCACCAGGAACACCAGCGGCAAGCTGCCGTTGGCGAAGTGGGCGAACGGTTGCAGGGTCACGACCACCAGCAGAAAGATCAGGGTCAGGCCGATCAGCAGGATATCCAGCGCCACTTCGTTCGGGGTCTTCTGGCGTTTGGCGCCTTCGACCAGCGCGATCATGCGGTCGAGGGTCGATTCACCGGGATTGGCGGTGATCTTCACCAGCAGCCAGTCGGACACCAGCCGGGTGTTGCCGGTGACGGCGGAACGGTCGCCGCCGGACTCGCGAATCACCGGCGCCGATTCACCAGTGATCGCCGCTTCGTTGACCGCCGCAATACCTTCGATGACTTCGCCGTCACCAGGGATCATCTCCCCCGCTTCAACGCGCACCACGTCGCCCTTGCGCAGGCTGGTGGCCGGTACGACCTGGAAGCTGCCGTTGGCCAGTTTGCGGCGGGCGCTGAGGCCTTCGCTGCCGGCCTTGAGGCTGTCGGCGCGGGCCTTGCCACGACCTTCGGCCAGCGCTTCGGCGAAGTTGGCGAACAGCACGGTGAACCACAGCCACAGGGCGATTTGCGCGGCCACGAAAGTCGGCACGCCGTTGTCGGGAATGAAGCACAGCACGGTGGTCAGGATCGCCGTCAGTTCGACCACCAGCATCACCGGCGAGCGCTGCAACTGGCGCGGGTCGAGCTTGACGAACGCTTGCACCAGCGCCGGACGCCACAGGGCGCTGATCGCGGTTTTCGCTTGTTCCGGCGCCTTGGCGACGACGGGTTTGATTGCGGGCATATTCATCATCAGCTCCTTAGAAGCCCATGCTCAGGTGTTCAGCGATTGGGCCCAGTGCGAGGGTCGGCAAGAATGTCAGGCCGCCCACCAGCAAAATGGTCACGGTCAACAGGGTCACAAACAGCGGGCCGTGGGTCGGGAAGCTGTTCTGGCCGATTGGTGCGGTTTTCTTCATCGCCAGGCTGCCGGCCAAAGCCAGTACCGGAAGGATGTAACCGAAGCGGCCGATCAACATGCCAAGGCCCAGCATCAGGTTATGGAACGCGGTGTTGGCGCCGAAGCCGCCGAACGCCGAACCGTTGTTCGCGCTGGCCGAGGTGTAGGCGTAGAGCAACTGACTGAAACCGTGCGGGCCGGGATTGCTCACCGCCGCCACCGGGCCCGGCAGACTCGCGGCAATCGCGCCCAGCACCAGTACGCCGACCGGCATCACCAGCAGGGTGACGACCAGCAGCTGCACTTCACGAGCCTGGAGTTTCTTGCCGAGGTATTCCGGGGTGCGGCCGATCATCAGGCCGGCGAGGAACACCGCGATCAGCACGTTCAGCAACATGCCGTAGAGCCCCGCGCCGACGCCGCCGAAGATCACTTCGCCGACCATCATGTTGACCAGCGCAACCATACCGCTGAGCGGGTTGAGGCTGTCATGCATGCCGTTGACCGAACCGTTCGACGCCGCCGTGGTGGTCACCGACCAAAGCACGGTGGCGGTGGTGCCGAAGCGCGCTTCCTTGCCTTCCTGCGGCGCGGTCTGTTCGACGGCGACGTTGTTCAAGGCAGGGTTCGGCTGATACTCGGCCCACAGCGAAGTGGCGCCGCCGATGATGAACAGCGCGAGCATGCAGCCGATGATGGCGCGACTCTGACGCAGATCCTTCACGTAGTGGCCGAAGGTGAACACCAGCGCCACCGGGATCAGGATGATCGACGCGACTTCGAACAGGTTGCTCCACGCGGTCGGGTTCTCGAACGGGTGCGCCGAGTTGACGCCGAAGAAACCACCGCCGTTGGTGCCCAGTTGCTTGATCGCAATCTGGCTGGCAGCCGGGCCGAGCGGGATGACTTGGTCAACGCCCTGCATCGTCACTGCATTCACATATTGGGCGAAGGTTTGCGGCACGCCCTGCCACACCAGGTACAGCGCCAGCAGCAGGCACAGCGGCAGCAGACCGTAGAGCGTGGCGCGGGTCATGTCGACCCAGAAGTTGCCGAGGGTTTTGGTGGACTTGCGCCCGATGCCACGGCACAGCGCAACCAGTACGGCGAGGCCGGTGGCGGCACTGACGAAGTTCTGCACAGTGAGGCCGACCATCTGGCTCAGGTAGCTGAGGGTCGCTTCACCGCTGTAGGACTGCCAGTTGGTGTTGGTCATGAAGCTGACGGCGGTGTTGAACGCCTGGGTCCACTCCTGGCCCGGCAGGTTTTGCGGGTTCAGCGGCAGGTGATCCTGAAACAGCAGAATCGCGAACAGCAGCAGGAAACCGGCGAGGTTGAACGCCAGCAGTGCCAGCGTGTACTTCTGCCAGCTCTGTTCGTCCTGCGGATTGACCCCGGCGATGCGGTAACAGCCGCGCTCGACCGGGCCGAGAATCGGCGTCAGCCAGGTGCGCTGACCTTCCATCACTTTGTAGTAGAACCGCCCGAGGAACGGCGCCGGCAGCAACACCAACGCGAAAAACGCGAGGATCTGCCAATAGTCATAACTGTGCATAACCGCTCCTAGTTCCGATCCGCGCGCAACAGCGCAACCAACAGATAAATGAACAGCCCCACTGCCAGCAGCAGTGACACCCCGTCCAGAACGCTCATGGAAGATCTCCGTGTTACGGCGTATTGCCGCGTGTGGAGGCATTGTCGGAAAGGAGGCTGTAAAGGAACGAGACCGAGGGTGTGGGCGGCGCATAAAGAAAGCGTAAAGACTGGGTTTACGCGGGCGTTACAGCAGAGTTTTGCGTCGTGTGGACGGGCCTCCTCGTCGGATCACCGCCCGGACCAGGCCCACTCCCACATTTTGAAACGCGCTCGTCCAGACACCACTTACACCTGTGGGAGCGGGCTTGCCCGCGAAGACGGCAACACAGACAACATCGCACCCAACTGGCGCACAACTCTGTGGGCATTGCGCCGCGAACATCCCCGATACGACAGCTTTAAGCGCATTACGACCCGCCAATACAAAATGGCACGTCCACTGCACACGCCTTTCCCCGAGCTTTCCAAACCGTTCAGGGAGCAAACGCATGAACACTCAACTCAAACCCACGCTGGGCACGCTGCATCTGTGGGGCATCGCGGTGGGGCTGGTGATTTCCGGGGAATATTTCGGCTGGAGTTATGGCTGGGGCGTCGCGGGAACTCTCGGCTTTCTGGTGACCTCATTCATGGTCGCAACCATGTACACCTGCTTCATTTTCAGCTTCACCGAACTGACCACGGCGATTCCCCACGCGGGCGGGCCATTTGCCTACAGTCGCCGGGCTTTCGGTGAAAAAGGCGGATTGATCGCAGGCCTGGCGACACTGATCGAATTCGTCTTCGCCCCGCCGGCGATCGCCTTGGCGATTGGCGCGTATCTGAACGTGCAGTTTCCGGCCCTCGACCCGAAACACGCGGCGGTCGGCGCATACATCGTGTTCATGACCTTGAACATCCTCGGGGTGAAACTGGCAGCGACCTTCGAACTGGTGGTCTGCGTGCTGGCAGTGGCCGAGTTGCTGGTGTTCATGGGCGTGGTCGCCCCGGCGTTCAGTTTCAGCAACTTCGCGCTGAATGGCTGGGCCGGCTCGGACATCTTCGGTGCTCCGGCGATTGCCGGGATGTTCGCGGCGATTCCGTTTGCGATCTGGTTTTTTCTCGCCATCGAAGGCGCGGCCATGGCCGCCGAAGAAGCCAAGGATCCGAAACGCACGATTCCCAAGGCCTACATCAGCGGCATTCTGACCTTGGTGTTGCTGGCCATGGGCGTGATGTTCTTTGCCGGTGGTGTCGGCGACTGGCGCACCCTGTCGAACATCAATGATCCGCTGCCGCAGGCGATGAAAACCGTGGTCGGCGACAACTCCGGCTGGTTGCACATGCTGGTCTGGATCGGCCTGTTCGGGCTGGTGGCGAGTTTCCACGGGATCATTCTTGGCTACTCGCGGCAATTCTTCGCCCTCGCCCGCGCCGGTTACCTGCCCGCTTCGCTGGCGAAGCTGTCGCGCTTCCAGACCCCGCACCGCGCCATCATCGCCGGCGGCGTGATCGGCATCGCGGCGATCTACAGCGACGGGCTGATCAACCTCGGCGGCATGACCCTCACCGCCGCGATGATCACCATGGCCGTGTTTGGCGCAATCGTGATGTACATCATGAGCATGCTCAGCCTGTTCAAACTGCGTAAATCCGAACCGAATCTGGAGCGCACCTTCCGCGCGCCGTGCTATCCGCTGATTCCGTTGATCGCGCTGGCGCTGGCCGTGGTGTGCCTGGTAGCGATGGCCTGGTTCAATGCGCTGATCGGGCTGATCTTTCTCGGCTTCATGGCGGTCGGTTTCGGATACTTCCTGTTGACCGGCCAATTGCGCGCCAACGCCCCGGCAGACGCCATGCTCACCGGACTGTAAACCGCGACGGGCATAACCGGCCTAGAATGGAACCACTGCGAATGCACTTCGCTCAAAGTGGTATGCAGCGTTGAACGGCGAAACCCTCGCCCGTCGACCTGTCTTTAAGGAGAGCCGTTATGCCCTGGTATGCCTGGTTGATTCTGGTCGTTGCAATCGGCTCGATCGTCGGCGGTCTGATGATGTTGCGTGACACCGCCAACAAGGTCGAACTGACCGATGAACAGCGCAAACGCGTCGCTGAACGCAATGCCGAAGCGGACATCAAGGACGCGCAGGACCGCTGAACGAAAAACCCCGCCTGAATCGGCGGGGTTTGTTTTTATCGCGGCTACTTTTCCCATTCAGCCTTGGCGATGTGCAAGCCATGCAGGCCTTTGTACGCCGCGCGTTCCGGCTGGCTCCAGCCTTCGAGCAGCGCATCGTCCAGACGATAGATTTCCACCCCCAGCGGGCGGCACACGGTCAGCGGATCCTGTGCATCTGGCCCCCACATCGCCAGCGACAGATCACCGCCGGGGCACGTCGACAATGCACACAGCAAGTCGATTTCCGCAAAGAACTCCAGATAGTCACCCTTCTGCGCCGGGCAGGCCTTCATGAAGTACAGGTCATCGTGATTCAGGCCCGTGCACTGGAAGATGTTCAGCACGTCATGCACGTCGAACTCGGTCAGGCCATGGGGCAACACGGCGCGGGTCAGATTTGAATGGCAGTGATGATGGAAATCCTCGCCAGTGAGCATCTTGTTCACGTAGGGATCACAGCGCGTGCCGAGCAAATCGTGCAGACGTCCACCGTGCTCGTCGATTCCATAGTCGGCCAGGCTGTCATCGGTGATGGTCACCAGTGGACGCAGAAAAGGCAGGTTCGACCAGAGTCGGTCGTGGGTGCTGACATGGGCGCCCTGCAGTTGCCGGGTGCGCGCCGCCCACATCCGTTCACGCGGATCGTGTGCGTTCCACACATTGAAATCGCCCACTTGGGGCCCGACCGGTGTGGTGACACGAAACACATGCCCCGCCGGCACATGCCAGGCGCGACCGGTGCGGATCGGCACTTCGAATTGTTCGATCAGTGTGCGCCCGTCCTTGCGGTCGCGAATCCGTTCGTAGAAAGGTGTATTGACCTGTAGCGCCGAGCCTTTGCTGACCTGATAGGCGGCCGGGTAGTCTTTGTACATGATTCTCCTGCTCCTCAAGTGATGGCAACTTTGCAAGCTGCAACCACTATCCGTGCCAACCGTTTATGGTTGTTACGAACTTGTTGGATTCACCGGCAGGCTTTTTAGAAGTAGAAGTACAGTCACCATTCAATTTGCATTGGTTAAGATGGCGGTCTTGTTGCGGAGAGTTTAAATGCGTTACTCGCAAGATCATAAAGCCCAGACACATCAGCGCATTATCAAGGAAGCGTCCGAGCGGTTTCGCAAGGACGGCATTGGTGCGACCGGGCTGCAACCTTTGATGAGGGCACTGGGCCTGACGCACGGCGGCTTCTATTCGCACTTCGCGTCCAAGGACGAACTGGTGGAAAAAGCGCTGCAAGCTGCCGGCGAGCAGGTAGCGGGGCTGTGCGCGGAAATCTTCGCCCAGGACAAACCGTTGGAGGTGTTCATCGACACCTACCTGTCCGAATGGCACCAGACAAGTCCCCATGAAGGCTGTCCGTTGCTGACCATTTCTTCGGAGCTTGGACTGCGTGGCCAGCCTAGTCCGACCAGCGATTCAGTCTTGAAGGCTCGCCTCGACCAGATCGAAGGCACCCTTGAAGGCGAGAACGCCGCCGAACGCAGCATCGTCATCATGGCGACACTGGCCGGGGCGCTCCTGCTGTCACGCAGTGTTGCGGATGCCGAATTTGCGCAGCAGATCCTCGACGTCACCCGCGAACACCTCAAGCGCTCCGAAGGCTAAGCCTGCCAGCGCTTGAACAGCACGCTGGCATTGACCCCACCGAAGCCGAAGCCGTTGGATAACGCATACTCGATCGGCATCGACCGCGCCTGACCGTGGACGATGTCCACGCCTTCGCTCGCCGGATCGGGATTCTCGAAGTTGAGCGTTGGCGGAATGGTTTGATCGCGGATCGCCAGCAACGTGAAAATCGCCTCCAGACCTCCCGCCGCACCCAGCAAATGCCCCGTCGCGGATTTGGTCGAGGTCACGGCAATCTCGTTCTGGGTCCCGAATACCGATTTAATCGCGGCCAGTTCACCGAGATCACCCACTGGCGTCGAGGTCGCATGTGCGTTCAGATGTTGCACCTGATCCGGCGTGACACCAGCCTGGGCCAGTGCCAGAGTCATCGCCCGGCGTGCACCGCTGCCGTCTTCCGGCCCGGCGGTCAGGTGATAGGCGTCGGCGCTGGTGCCATATCCGACCAGTTCGGCTAATGGCTGCGCCCCCCGTGCCAATGCGTGCTCAAGTGATTCGATCACCAGCAGCCCCGCACCCTCGCCCATCACGAAACCGTCGCGCCCGCTGTCGAACGGGCGTGAGGCGCGCTCAGGCGTGTCGTTGTAGCCGCTGGACAAGGCCCGCGCCGCCGCGAAACCGGCAAGGCTGACGCGATCGATGCATGCTTCCGCACCGCCGCACACGGCAATATCGGCCTCGCCGACATGAATCAGCCGAGCGGCATCACCGATCGCCTGCACGCCGGCGGCACACGCCGTGACCGGCGCACCGAGCGGGCCCTTGAGACCGTGCTGGATCGAGACATGGCCCGCCGCAAGGTTGACCAGAAACGAAGGGATAGTGAACGGTGACAAGCGACGCGGACCACGGCTGTCGGTGGTCCGCACCGCATCGGCGATTGCACCGAAGCCGCCGACACCTGAGCCGATGATGGTGGCCGTGCGTTCCTGAGCGTGGGATTGCGTCGGGTGCCAGCCCGCCTGTTCAAGCGCCTGCCGTGCAGCCTCCATCGCGAACAGAATGAAACGATCCATTTTCTTCTGTTCTTTGGGCGGCGTGGCGCGATCCGGATCGAACCCCGCTTCGGCGTCCTCCTCCATTGTCGGCACCACACCGCCGACCCGCGTCGGCAGATCGGCAATGATCGCTTCCGGCAGGTTTCGCAATCCCGACCGCCCGGCCAGCAAGCGCTGCCAGACAACTTCGACGTCGCTTCCCAAGGGCGATACCAGGCCCATACCCGTGACAACTACTCGACGCTGATCCATATCGGGTTGACCTCTCACGAATCAATTTACTTGTAACGGCTGGCCGCCGAACTGTGGGACAGATTCGGGGCCATTACATGACGCGCGGCGACAAAGGCTTGCCATTCCCCGGCATCAGGCAGCGAAGGAATGGTGACGAGTTCGCCCTGATCCAGACCGGACAGCGCAGCATCGACCATCTCGCCCGCCTCCATGACCATTTCCGCCGGAATACCGCTGGCATCGAAACCGGAGCGATCCCAGATTTCAGTGCGGGTCACGCCGGGCAATACCGCATGCACCTTGACCCCGGTGCCTTCGAGTTCGGTATTGAGCGATTGAGTCAGGCTTAGCACGTAAGCCTTGCTGGCGCTGTAGGTGGCGTTGAAACGTTCGGGGAACAAGGCAACCACCGATGCAATGTTGATGATCGTGCCACGCCCGGCGCGGGTGAACGCCGAGGCTGCTGCGGCTGCCAGCCGGGTCAGGGTTGTGACGTTCAACTGGATCAGTTGCTCCAGCACCTCGGGATCGGCGTTGGCCAGCAAGCCGTTTACCGCTACGCCCGCATTGTTGACCAGCAGGCTGATACTGGAGTCGCTGCGCAGGCGCTGCTCAAGCTTGAGCACTTCATTCTTCTGGGTCAGATCGGCTTTCAGGACTTCGACCTGAACGCCATGTGCGTCCCGAAGCTTGCTGGCTGCAGACTCCAGACGCTCCTGATCGCGAGCCACCAGCAACAGATCAAAACCACGTGCCGCCAACCGCTCGGCATACACCGCACCGATACCGGAAGATGCGCCAGTGATCAACGCCGTACCTTGGGATTTTGGGGAATTCATGACGATACTCCTGGAATGCGTAAGGGATGAGCGACCGCTGAAAAGCAGAGGGCTTCAGTGGCGACTGAAATTATTATAGGCATAATCTCAAAGCAATATGATAGCCGTAATTTTCTATTTTCCGACGGAAAGGCTGTCGTCCTTCTGCGATGCACCCAGGAATCGGGAACCAAAAAGGGCCGGTCAATGACCGGCCCCTTGGCGTTGAACAATCAGCTTAGTTCACTTCCAGCTTGTCGCGATTGCGATCCAGAATCGCCTTGCCGATACCTTTCACCTCAAGCAATTCGTCCACCGATGCAAACGGCCCGTTTGTTTCACGATAAGCAACAATCGCTTTCGCCTTGGCCTCGCCCACGCCTGCCAGTTCCTTCTGCAGAGTGGCCGCATCGGCACCGTTCAGATCGACCTTCTGATTTTCAGAAGCGGCTGACGCGTCCATCACCACAGGCGCCCTGTTCGTTTCGGTAGACGCCGGAGGCGCAGCGATTGCGGCAATCGAGGCGCTGGTCAGCAGGGCAAAAATCAGGGAGTAGAAATAACCGGTACGCATAAGTGACGCTCCATCATCAATTGAGAAAGCAGCTTTTCCGAAGCTGCTCTCCAAACTTAGGCGATGATGGGAGCCTGTCAAAAACGTGTCCGTTACAGGATGTGAAACAATCAGGGTTCGAGACGGCGCTGCTGGTAGATCCAGTCAACGATTTCGCCGTCAGGGGTGTAGCCGCTGACGGTTTCGCGCAGAATCTGGCGGACGCGGGAATAGTCATCCGCATCGACAGCAGCGAGCAGCTCTCCCAACCGGGATTTAAGAACATCCCAAGGCAAGTGATCCTCACTGGCGGTCATAATCATCGGATGCGGCGTCGCGGCAACGTTGTCGCCAATCAGCAGTTCTTCGTAGAGCTTTTCACCCGGGCGCAAACCTGTGAACTCGATGGAAATGTCGCCCTGCGGATTGCGCTCGGAACGAATACTCAAACCGGACAGATGAATCATTTTCTCGGCCAGTTCCACGATTCTCACCGGCTCGCCCATATCCAACACGAACACATCGCCACCCTGCCCCATGGAGCCCGCCTGAATCACCAGTTGGGCGGCTTCCGGGATCGTCATGAAGTAGCGGGTGATTTTCGGGTGTGTGACCGTCAGCGGACCGCCGGACTTGATCTGACTGTGAAACAGCGGGATTACGGAACCGGACGAACCCAGCACGTTGCCGAATCGGACCATGGTGAAGCGGGTCTTGTTGACCCGGGAGACGTTGGCTGCGTCACCAAACAATACCGGCGCCACCTCACGACTCAGCGCCTGGAGAGTCAACTCTGCAAGACGTTTCGTGCTGCCCATGATATTGGTCGGACGGACAGCCTTGTCAGTCGAGATCAATACGAAATTCGAAACGCCTGACTGCAAAGCGGCTTGCGCAGTATTAAGCGTACCAATCACGTTGTTCAACACACCTTCAGCAATGTTGTGCTCGACCATCGGTACATGTTTGTAGGCCGCTGCGTGATAGACCGTGTCGACCCTCCAAGATTTCATCACGTCGAGAAGCTTTTGAGAGTGCCGGATCGAACCGAGTATCGGCAGTAACCGGACAGGGATCGATTCGCGACTGCCACGCTGTTCGAGTTCAGACAGAATGCTGTAAAGGTTGAATTCGCTGTGTTCGAACAGAATCAGGGTAATCGGTCCCAGCGCAAAGATCTGACGGCACAACTCAGATCCGATCGAGCCTCCCGCCCCCGTCACCATCACGGTCTTGCCCTTGATGCAACGCTCCAAAAGGTCAGGCAACGCAGGAACAGCATCACGCCCCAACAAGTCGCCGATATCTACTTCTTGAATATCTTCGACCCTGACCCGACCACTGGCCAGGTCGGTAAAGTTAGGAACACTTCGAACATGTAGTGGAAAGCCTTCCAGAACGTTCAGGATTTCCCTGCGTCTTGCCCGGGTCGAAGAAGGCAAGGCGAGGAGAATTTCCTGCGCACCAGTAACATCAATCATTTGTTGAATATGTTTGGGTTTGTAGACCTGCAATCCTGAAATGGAGCGATCGGAAATACCCGGATCATCATCGATAAATGCTACCGGACGCATGACACGCCCCATGCGAAGGGCCGCCACCAACTGATTTCCGGCAACGCCGGCGCCATAGATGGCTACCTTGGTCAAACCATCATCGCGATTGGTAAAGGGAACGTGCTGGGCGGCAGTGAACCAGTCGCCCATGAAATATTGACGCATCAGCAGGCGCAGGCCGCCGATGATCACCATGCTCACCCACCAGTAATTGAAGATTATCGAGCGAGGAACGACAGTTTCGTGATTGCTGTACCAGTAAACAATCAACGCCAGAATTAACGATGAAAGGCTGACGGCCTTGATGATCGCAACCAGCGCATCATTGCCGAAGTAACGCATCACAGCCCGGTACATACCAAAACGAATGAACAACGGAATAGCCACGAAAGGCGCCGAGGCAAACAACCAAAGATGAACACGCAGCGGGTTGTACATGTCATCGATGCCAAGACGAACGATAAAGGCCAACCAGAGTGCCAGCCACACCAATACTATGTCGGTGGCGACCTGAATCAGCCTTTTACGACGCCGGGGCAAACCCAGCAAATACGTTCTTACCTTGTCCATCATCCCGTCAAACACCTCAGCACTGTTCCTTTCAACTGACCTTACTATCACGCCTTCCCCTCAATGAGAGAGGGAGTAACACAGCATAACCAAACAGTAACATTGTTTTTCACGTGTTTGACGACCGGCTCTCCAACTGCCCTGCCTCGTACCTCACAGCCAGCCAAACAAGAGGCAAGTAGGCCAGGATCAGAACCAGGGCACCATCCCAGTGAAAAACGACGACTCCCAACGCGAGTGGCAACAACCACAGCAAATTGATCAAACCAACCGTCAATGTTACTGGCAAGTGAGCGCCATGGACGCGTGACGCAAACTGATAGGCATGACTGCGATGCGCCTCATAAACCTTATCACCACGTATGAGGCGTCGCAGCAAAGTGAATGTGGCATCAACAATGAAAACCCCCAGTAGAATCAGCCACCCCCATAACAACCCGGGACTGTTCCAGGCCGCCTGCAAAGACATAAGACCTAACACGATGCCAAGAAAGCCGCTGCCCGCATCGCCCATGAAAATTTTTGCCGGCGGGAAATTCCAGCATAGAAATCCCGCTACGCATGCGGCAAGCATTACGGATGGCCAGGCGACATCGGCTGCTCCACTGACCCAATAAAGAAGTGCGGCACCTAAACAGACACTCATCGCTTCGATACTGGCGATCCCATCGATACCATCCATGAAGTTGTAAAGGTTGAGCATCCATACCAGATAAATCACGGCCAGAAGATGTCCGCTCCATCCGGAATCAAGGGTGAAACCGAAGAGTGTCACAGGCGCAAGCCCACCCAGCCAGTAAACGCCCCAACCTGCGGCCACAAAATGCGCAAGCAATCGCCACCGAGCTGCAATGTGTCCGTGGTCATCAAGAAAACCGATGACAGCGATGACTCCGCCTGCTCCAAGGAATGCCACAAAAGCGTCGAAAGAGATCAGTTTCCAGCCATACATCAACCCGAGTGCAGCGAGGAAGCTCAGGACGATCGCCACACCGCCCCCACGAGGCGTCGGCATGGAATGGGAACTGCGATCATTGGGAACATCGAGAAGGCTACGAGACATCGCATAACGGCGCAATGTGGCGGTAAGTACAAAAGAAAGACCGGCCAGCGCCGGAGCAAGCCAACAAAAGTTCATTGTGATTGCGATTCCAGATAAGACTGAACGGTAGTTCTGATTCCGTGATCCAGACTAAAGGGTGGCACCCATCCCAAGAGCTGTCTGTTTTTGCTTATATCAACTTGAAGGGATCCGAAGAGACGCTGAGCGAGCGCATCCTTTCCAACAAGCTTCGCCCCAAATCGCATCAAGACTACGGGGAAAGAAATAAGCCTTGCCGGCTTGTTCAACGCATGACTGATTTTTCTTAGCAACTCAGTGGTGGAGACATCGGCCCCATCACTTGCAAGGAATGTCTGATTTGCCGCCCCGGGATGATCAAAACAAGTGACGATCAGGTCGATCAGATTATCAAGGCTTACCAGGCTGCGTTTATTGTCGACTGCACCGAATGGCAGCGGCACACCACGTTCCAGCCAGCGAATCATGGTGAGAAAATTGGCCTTTACCCCTGGGCCGTAGACCAGTACCGGACGAATGATGACCAGCTCCATTTCCGTCGAAGCAACGAATTCAGCAAGCGCCTGTTCTGCTTCATGTTTGGAAAGACCGTAGGGATCGGCGGGCGAAGCCGGGTCGTTTGCAGTAAACGCTACCCCTGGCGCAGTGTTCTCACCATTGACCTTTACGGAGCTTATATAGATAAACCGCCGCACACCTGCCTGCGCAGCCTGTTGCGCCAGATTCATCGTGCCGTCGACATTGACCAGACGGAATTCTGCGAGTGGGTTCCGAGAGGACTCTTCCATTACATGCACCCGTGCAGCAGCGTGAACGACGATATCGACGCCGGACAACGCTTGTCGCCAATCTTGCTGAGGTGTAAGACCCTCGATCGGGAAAGTTTGTACTGATGACGGCAGATCCGCAGCCTGGCGCCTTGATGCTGTACGCAGAACGTAACGATTCAAGGGAACCAATGTCCTTAACAAGGCGCCGCCCAGAAAACCTGATCCACCTGTAACAAGTAGGGTACTTGCGCTCATTAATCTCGTTCTTCTCAAGCATAATCATTTAAAAGCGAACCTGAAGGCTCAAGTCCTGGAGCGCTCCCCTGGATGCCAGTATCCACAGCGCTCCGCAAAAGGTGCAACCCACAGCTGGCATGTCTTCAAGACCGGCGGGGTTGATAAGGGTAAAGCCTTACAATTTTCAGCGTCACTGGATGAGGAACATCATGAAATCCCTTGGTGAAGACTTCATGCGATCAAAGCGGTGAATCGATATCTTACCTGATAGCGGGTCGTCCGCCGGTCAATCTCCCTGCTCCATGGCAGTCAGGCACTATCAAGCACAAGCGCATTTTCGCTACAATGCCCGTTTTGATTTGGGTCATTCGATCTAGTATGTGCGTTGCATTCAGCAATCATGCTCTCGTTGAAAACCTTTCTGACCTTCGAGTCATTTTTGCAATGGAGTGCTAGGTTGCTTAACCCTTTACCACCAGATCATCAAGTGGACGCCACCTCCCAAAGCCAAAGCAGGCATACAGATACTCTTCTTGGATCTTCGTCTAAAAGCGTTGCAGTGCTTATGTGCACGTATAACGGTCAGCGCTTTCTCGCCGAGCAATTGACGTCCATAGGGCGTCAGACCCACGACAACTGGACAGTCGTGATATCGGACGATGGTTCGACTGATAAGACCCTCGAGGTTATTGAATCGTTTGCCAATCGCCTCGATCAAATCGGTAAAGTCAGCGTCGTGCAAGGGCCTAAACGGGGATTTGCAGCCAATTTCCTGACTTTAGCCTGTCGTAAGGAAATCCAGGCAGATTTCTATGCCTGGTCTGATCAGGACGATATCTGGCAGGAAAATAAAATTGAAACAGCTTTGGACTGGATCAAGACAATTCCTTCCCAGGTACCTGCGCTCTATTGCGGAAGAACCCGAGGAATGGACTCGCAGGGCACCCCCCTCGAATGCTCACCTCTTTTCTCTCGCCCCCCAGCCTTTGCCAATGCACTCGTGCAGAGTCTCGCGGGTGGCAACACCATGGTATTCAACCAAGCAGCGCGGGAGCTGTTCATCAGTGCGGGGGAGCAACTGGATATCGTTTCTCATGACTGGTGGGCCTACCTGCTGGTGACCGGTGCGGGCGGCCAGGTGTTCTATGACGCACAACCGTTCGTTCTTTACCGGCAACATGAAGACAATCTTGTAGGCTCGAATTCAGGCTTTACAGCACGGCTGTCCCGGTTGCGCATGATGCTCAAGGGTCGATTCTCGAACTGGACCGAGCAAAACATCAACTGCCTGGGCTCAGCACGCCACCTGCTGACAGTCGAAAACCAGCAAATACTGGAGCGGTTTCGCCTGGCAAGGCAGAGCCCTCTTCCACGCCGCCTGGTGGGGCTATTGCGTGCTGGTGTCTACCGACAAACATTGCCAGGCAATATCGGACTGTTCCTCGCAGCCATTGTGAGGGGCATTTGACCGATGAACAAAACACGAGTGTTGCATTCCATAATCGTCAACGCATGTCGATGCACGAGCCTCGGCGAGCATGAAACGGGAGAGACTTCTACGCGATCCCTGGATCGGCCATCGTCCCCAACGCACGAAATATTCAGCGCCGCTCATAAAATTTTTCGACATAAAGAACGGCTGCCATTGGAGCTATTGCCTTGAACATGCATGATTCATTTCCAACGTCGCCCCTGAGAATGTTGACGAGTGCGATCAGGAATCGCCAGTTGATCATTCAACTGACGAAACGGGAAATTTCTTCTCGCTACCGCGGTTCTGTCGGAGGCGTGGCATGGTCATTCATAAACCCGCTGCTGCTGCTCGCGATATACACGTTTGTATTTTCAACAGTATTCAATGCCCGGTGGGGAGGTGGCGCGGCCACAGGCTCCAAAGTCGATTTCGCGCTGATCCTTTTTACCGGCCTCATCATTCATGCATTCTGCGCTGAGTGCATAAATACCGCGCCGAAACTGATCACGAGTAATGTCAACTTTGTAAAAAAAGTGGTTTTCCCTATTGAAACCCTCGCACCGACTTCCGTACTGAATGCGTTGTTTCATCTATGTGTCAGCCTTTCAGTCCTTTTGGTTGCGCAAATGGTATTCAACCATTCGATTCCACTTACTGCGCTCCTTTTTCCGTTGGTCCTGCTCCCGTTGATTCTGATGGTGATCGGTCTGTCCTGGATCCTGTCCGCGCTCGGCGCCTATATTCGCGACATAGGCCAAGTAACCGGCATGGCAGCAACGGCCCTGCTGTTCCTTTCACCTGTTTTCTACCCGATCAGCGCCCTGCCGGAAGAGTACCGTGGCTGGCTCTACATCAACCCCCTGACGGCCATCATCGAGAATGGCCGTGCAACCCTGCTTTTCGGTCAAATTCCCGACCTGCATACACTCGGCACAAGCTACATCGTCGGGATCGTCATTTGCTGCCTCGGCTTTGCATTCTTTCAAAAAACTCGCGCAGGCTTTGCTGATGTCCTCTAAAGATGTTGCCATTCACGTCAATGGCCTCTCAAAGCGTTTCAACATGTATGAGAAAGCACACGACCGCTTGCTCCAGATGATCCTGCCATCGAAAAAGCTTCACCATGAATTCTGGGCGCTGAAGGACATAAACTTTGAAGTGGCACGTGGTGAGTCCGTGGGCATCATTGGCAAAAACGGATCGGGCAAGTCCACACTCTTGCAGATCATTTGCGGCACGCTCACGCCAACTACCGGAACGGTCAATGTTGACGGGCGTATTGCCGCACTGCTTGAGCTTGGTTCCGGGTTCAATCCGGAGTTCAGCGGGCGGGAAAACGTTTATCTGAACTGTGCGATTCATGGCCTAAGCCGAAGCAAGACCGACGAACTGATGGACGACATCCTGTCATTTGCGGATATCGGGGAATTTGTTGACCAGCCCGTCAAAACCTACTCAAGCGGCATGTTTGTACGCCTGGCATTCTCTGTGCAGGCCAACCTGAAACCCGAAATCCTGATCGTCGACGAAGCTCTCGCCGTCGGCGATGCGCTGTTTCAGAAACGTTGCTATGAACGCATTGAAAAGCTCACAAGCAGCGGAACTACTCTGCTGTTCGTTTCTCACGATGAAGAATCCGTTCGAACTTTGACACAGCGAGCAATTTTTTTATCGAACGGCAAAATCGAAAGCATTGGTTCATCGGCTGACGTCATTCTCGACTACCGCAGAAACCTGCACGAACAGGAAAGTCTTTACCTGCAACAGCTGACCAAAAGTCTTTCCGATAAAGCGGCTCAGCATCAGAAAGACAGCGGCCAGACAGAGAAGGCTGAATCGAAAACAGCGGATCGTTTCTCTTTCGGGAATCAGGACGCGGAAATTCTGGATGTCAGGGTTCTCAACGCAGCAGGCGAGGAAACTCAGGTTTTTTACGCAACAGACATCGCCGTCATTCGGGTCTCTTTCCGTAGCAATGTGGATCTTGAGCATCTAAACGTCAGTCTGCGTCTACGCAACAAGGAAGGCGTCAAGATTTACTCGTGGGGCACACTGAATCAGGACATGGCCATTGCCGCCAACCTGGCAACGGGCGAAACATTCTGGAACAAGACGTTCTCCGCAGGCACGGAATCATCGGTGGACTTTCAATTTGAATGCAGCCTGGGCGCCAACCTTTATGAAATTCAGGCGGCCGTTTCCCAGGAAGGCAAACCTTACTACGCAGAACAACGCATTCTCCATTGGAGAGACGAAGCAGCATTCTTCACGGTGGCAACCAAGCCACGGGAGTATCACTTCGGCGGTGTATTGGATCTTCGCATGAAAGCAAATGAAATTAAGGGCTGAGCCTATGACTATCTCTGACACAAACATTTGCTCGGCCGCCGAAGCACACACGACCTCGCTGACAGCGGGAGAGCGCGCACAACTGGTGTCGCAGGTACTTTCCGCCTGTGGCAATGGCAACCTGCTGCATATCGGCCTGCCTGATACAGAACTGCTACGCTCGTTCCTGTTGGAAGGCGTCCAGGTTTCCAGCGTTTACCCGGGAGCCGAAGTCGGCAATTACAATGCCCAGCTACCGGGTCGATTCATCGAATGGAAGAGCGACGATCTGCCATTGGGCGATGAGAGCTATTCGACGGTTCTGATCACCACCCGTGCTGACGACATTGAATTGTCGCTTCAGCGCTTGGCCATTGAGGCGACAAGAGTTTCTCGGCGCAATATTTTCCTGTTCCTGGATACTCGCACCGAACCCGATACGAAAGAGGCTCGCAAAGCCTGGGAAATGGTGTTTTTCGACAACGGCGCTCGAAAACATCCGGCCTACTATCGCGTCAACGATTACCAATCCCTGCAATACGAACAGGGCAAAATCGCGATTCCACTTGAAAAACTGCCCAAGGAAGCCGCAGCCATTTATCCATTGGAAGCGCTTAAAGAAGAGCGCGACCTGCATATGGACATGACGCGCGAACCTGGCAGTCGCTCCGATGGCCATATCATTCGCTACTTGCTGGCAAGTCGTTATGTGCGCAATGGCGACCGTGTCCTGGATGCGGCCTGCGGACTGGGCTATGGCGCCTATACCCTGTTCAATTGCTCGGACGCCAGTTCGATCCTGGGTGTTGACGGAAGCAACTACGCGATCAAATACGCAGAAAAGAACTTCTCCGCCGTCAATCCACAACTGACCTTCAAAGAAGGCTGGTTGCCGGAAGCATTGAACGATATTCCGGACAACTCAATCGACCTGATCACATCATTTGAAACACTGGAGCACGTTCCGGACCCGGTCGGCCTGCTTGCCGAGTTCTACCGCGTCCTCAGCCCTTCAGGGCGAATTGTGCTTTCTGTTCCAAATGACTGGTCCGATGAAACCGGAGAGGATCCGAACGAATTCCATTTCCATGTCTATACGTGGGAACGCATTCTCAAGGAACTTGAGAAGGACTTCATTGTTGAAGCGGCGTACGCTCAGACCGCCGATCAATACAAACCGAAAATCAACAACTCCTATGAATGGGCAGTCGGCGTTCGTGAAATGTACGAAGTCGACACCAAGACACTGATCGAAAAAGATCCGTCTTGCGAATGGTGCATTCTGGTCGGGATGAAATCGCCGACACTGGGTGCGACAGTGCCTTACCGTGAAAGCACGTATGACCTTTATCCGGAAAATCCCGAGTGGAAAGTCACGCGCTTCGACGATTACGCCAACCCCTGGCTGGTAAAAGGACTGGTCACGATAGGTGACCGCATCGAGGATCGTCAGCAACTGCTTGAACTGTCCCGCGAAGCAGCCAGTCAGGCGTCGTCGACATCTCCCGATCTCGGCGCGGCGCTCTGCATTCAGGCCTATCAGCTCCTGCAAGCTTCAACGCTGACGGTGAGCGAGTTGGAAGTGTTTGCCCAAGGCACCGACACATACATGAACCAACTCGACCATTCCCCCCAGCAATTGCGCTGGAAAGTGTCGCTGGCGTTCGTCATGGCTCAACTCTGGCAGGTCGTCGGCAATACGGCTCGCGCTATCGAACTGTATGAACGCTGCGTGGCATACGACTGCTTGCAGTACAGCCCGACACTGATCACCAAGCAGATTCGATCGTACCTGAATCTTGGCTTGATCGAGTCGGGCGCAGGCAACTATCAAAAGGCTGTGGAGTATTGGCGTGCAGGTGTTGCCGGCGCAGAAAAAGCGCTTGGTGCAGACTGGCGCTCGTCAATCGGTTCGCTCGACAAACCGACTGATTTCGGCCTGTCCGAGCTCGGTGCCATTGTCGAGCTCGCCTCCTCATGCGCTTATGCCTTACGGTATGTTTCCAACGCTCAGAATCGCACCCCGCAATGGTGGCACCAACACCTTCGCGACCGCGACTCTCAATTGTCGAAAGTACCAGGTATCGTCGCCGAAACCGCGCGTCTGAATAAGGTGATCCTGCAGAAGGATGCGGCACTGCAGTCCATTATTTCAGACGCCAGCAAGGCCGCTCTGGAAGAGGCCAGGGCGGCAGCCAATGCAGCTCGGGAAGAGGCCAATGCAGCTCAAGAGCAGATCAACGCCCTGAACCAGCACCTGGAGCAGAAAAACGCGATTGTCCAGCTGCTGAATGCTGAAGTTGCACAGCGTGAACAACGCTTGCAAACCATTGCCCGGAGCCGTTTGTTCCGTTTGAGTCAAGCGTTTGCAGCTCAGCCCAGCGACCTGAAAAAATACCTTCGCGTGGCTTACGTACTGGCTTCCTTGGTGACACCAACACCGGTTCGACGCTTGCTGAGTCCGGCAGTTTCAGCTCTGAAGAAAAATCTCAAGCGCGAACCTGCCGCCACGCAGGTCACCGAAAAGACTTTCGACATCAACCAAGACACCTACATCGTCAAGCAACCGACCTCGCTCAACGCAGCAAGGCCGCAAGTGTTGCATGTGATTGCGAACTTCATGACCGGGGGCTCCTCTCGTCTGGTGGTGGACATCTACGAGTACCTGGGCGGTCGGTTCGATCAAAGCATCCTGACCAGTTTCGCACCAAATCCAGCGGCTTATTCCGGTATTACCATCAAGGAAATCAAACTGTCTGCAGATGAAGCGCCTTTTGTCGAATATCTGCAGACCTTGCAGCCAGACGCCATCCACATGCACTACTGGGGTGATTGCGACGAACCCTGGTATGACCAAACCATGCGCGCTGCACAACAACTCGGCATTCCAGTCATTCAGAACATCAATACACCCGTGGCTCCCTATGTATCGCCGGCCATCAAGCGGTACGTCTATGTCAGTAACTATGTGCGCAATGTATTTGGTACTGCCGAGGCACCGAACGCAACGGTATACCCTGGCTCTGACTTCTCGATCTTTGAAGCCGACGCTCCCAACCAATCGGCGACCGACACAATTGGCATGGTTTATCGACTGGAGACGGACAAACTCAACGCTGATTCCATTACGCCGTTCATCAAAGCCGTACAAAAGCGCCCTCAGACTCGCGTACTGATTGTCGGCGGCGGCAGCCTGATGGAGACGTTCAAGGAAGCAGTAAACGCTGCGGGGTTGACCGATAACTTTGAGTTCACCGGCTATGTGGCTTACGGGCAACTGCCGGACCTGTACCGCCGTATGAAATTGTTTGTGGCACCGGTCTGGAAAGAAAGCTTCGGCCAGGTCAGCCCTTTCGCAATGAATATGCACGTTCCCGTCGTCGGGTACGACATTGGTGCAATCGGTGAAATTGTCGACGATACAAGCTTGCTGGCACCTTACGGTGACGCAGACAAACTGTCGGACATCATCGTCAACCTGCTGGATGACAGCGCACGTCGAACCTTGATTGCCAACCGCCACAGCGAGAGAGCGCAGGCTCACTTCTCGATCAAAGCAATGATTGAGAACTACGACCAGATCTATGCCGAGACCCTGGCGGAAACCAAACAATGAAGATCGTATTTTTTGTGCACTGTTTCTTTCCTGACCACTTCTACGGAACAGAGACCTATACGCTGGAACTGGCCAAGAACTACCGCAACTGGGGACACGAGGTGGTCATCGTCAGCGCCTTGTTTCAGGGTGAACCCGCGGCAGCGGAGCTGATTACTGCCTATGAGCATGAAGGCTTTAAAGTTGTCCTTATCGACAAAAACAAAATCCCTCATGCCAACATCAAGGAAACGTACTACCAGGCAGAAATGCGCCCGGTCTTGACCGATATCCTCTCCGACTTGAAACCGGACATCGTTCACGTCACGCACTTGATCAACCATACCAGCGCCTTGCTCGAAGCCACCAAGGCTTTGGGCATTCCAACCTATGCAACTTTCACGGACTTTTTCGGCTTCTGCCTGACCAATAAGCTGGAAGCCGCCGATGGTGCACTTTGCGCAGGCCCGTCCAGGACTCGCAGCAACTGCGTGGCGTGCTACTTGAAAGAGACGGCGCGCACCTCGAAAGACGGTTGGATCAAATACGCAAATAATGGCACTTCAGCAAAATTGATCGCGAGCGCTGTCACCGCCCTACGAAAACTGCCGGGCGTGAAAAACAGTGTTTTCGATAAAACGATCGACTACATCGCAGAGCGACCTGACATCCTGGGTGCCCTCTACAACGGTTCTTACGCGGGAGCCGTCGCCCCAACCACCTTTTTAAGGGAAGCCTACGTCAAAAACGACATCAAGGTACCTATGAAAACCTTGTGGTTCGGCATCGACGTCGATCGTACACCGAAGCCGGTACGAGACGCCGACCACATACCCGTGATTGGTTTCATTGGCCAGATAGCACCGCACAAAGGTACAGATTTGTTGATTGATGCCTTCAATCGATTGCCAAAAGGCAGTGCACGATTGTTGATCTATGGGCCGACCGATCAGGATCCGGCATACATGGAAGAGCTGAAAGCCAAAAGCGCCGGCACACAAATCGAGTTCCGCGGCGTTTTCGAGAGCAAGGACATGGTCAACATCCTGCGTGACATGGACACTTTAGTGATTCCTTCGCGCTGGTATGAAAACAGCCCGCTGGTACTGTTGAACGCTCTCGCAACCCATACCCCGGCACTCGTTTCGGATGTGCGCGGGATGACGGAGTTCGTTGAAGCCGGCGTAAACGGAGAGATCTTCGATCGTGGCAGCGCAGAAGACCTGTATCGAAAGCTGTCGGCCTGGGTTGCCAACCCGAAAGTCCTCTATGACCTGGCGAAAACCACGAACTACGAACGGACGCCGGAATTAATGGCGAGGGAAACATTTGCCATGTATTCAAAAACAGCAGCTGCGTCTAACAAGATAGCTTGATCAACGAGGGCCAAGGAGGGCCCTGACAAGTTTTTTTAAAATTCGCATCAAATATCAAGCTCACAGGATTCATGTTATGCATGCGACAGTAAAACTTGACGCCCTGACATCATTACGTTTTTTTGCCGCCGCGATGATTGTATTGGGGCATACTCACGGCGCCTTCGGTTCACTGGGTCTGGCAACTACATTATCCTTGGCACAAGGTGTATCTTTCTTTTTTGTACTTTCCGGCTTTATCCTTGCTTATAACTACCCCTCTCTATCATCGCGCCAAGAACTCTCCCATTTCTTTAAAGCCCGAATTGCACGTATCTGGCCAGCACATATTGCAGCAATCATTTTGCTTTACCTGCTCACGTCAGGTCTCAACCTCGGAGGATTGACACATTTACAGGCTGCCTTCACTGCTGTAGCAAACATATTTCTAATTCAATCACTTATACCGCTAAGAGATGTGTATCTGACATTTAACGGTGTCGCCTGGAGCATCTCTACGGAGATGTTTTTTTACTTCAGCTTTCCACTTCTAATTTCCAGCCTTATACCGGGATGGAAAATAAAAATACTGTTTTTAGGTACAATCGCGGCGTTGTTTTTCGGATTCGCCATTGCCTGGAACCTCCCAGCAGACGATGGAGCCCCCCAAGTCAGCCTGATGGGATTACTTTACGTAAATCCGCTTGTCCGAATCGTCGAGTTTTTTGCGGGAATTCTCGCTTGTGGCGTATATAAAACAATATATCACCGCATCAAGAGCGAAACAGGCGTCCTTTTTTCCGTAATCGAATTACTGGCCATCTGCTTGGCAGTAGTCGCCATGTGGCTGACCCCCAAGCTTATAATGTATATTGGAATTCACAGCACTTTCGGAAGTGTCATAAATTATTACTTGATCAAATCGGGGAGCTTCCCGGTATTTGCAGCTTTAATTGTTATTTTCGCCTTGGGCAAAGGAATATTTTCAAAAGCGCTCTCCGCCCCTTTTCTGGTACTGCTGGGTGAAATAAGTTTCTCTCTGTACCTGGTACACATGACAATATTTCAGTGGTACCAGTCCAACATCTTGTACTTCAGTCATGTTCCGCTCATCGTTCAGACTACAGGTTATTGGGCTATTGCCCTTTCTATGGCTTTTCTCATGCAGAAAGCAGTAGAAAATCCGTGCCGCAAGTTTATTCTTGGCATCAACAAAACCACAGTTTCAAACGCGCTGTCCTCAGCTTACAACGTCCGCTCACTTGCTTATCTCGTAACAGCAAGTGCTCTGATCCTGGCGCTTAACACACTACCTGCGGCGTTTGCCCCTAGAGGTTGCCAGTCGGATGAATGCACCTCGCTGGTAAGAAACCATGTTTTAAACAACTCACCTATATTTGGTGAAAACCTGCGTCTTATTGCTGCAAAGTCTCTGAAAAACGACTCAGGCAGTAACACTATCGAACTGGCGTTCGAACTGATAAAACCTCTTCCCAAGGGATATATACTGGCTGTTCACCTCTTGGATAAAGACGCGCAGATTCTCGACAAATCGGATTCGGCACTCTCGAAGTCTGAAAAATTGAGGCCCGGCGATCAATGGGAAGAAGTTGTTACTCTAAAATCAGGTTTAGACAAACCCATGCCGGAAATGCTGGGGTTGGCGATATACTCGGATCCCGCCAGCCCTATAACAGTACATGACACTCGCTCTGACTATAATGGGCGCCGAGCACTACTACAACTTTCGAACATTCAGACGAATTGAGAACTACGACCTTGGTAAAAATGACTGGATATATCGACATGGACATCGTTGCTTATCATGCACAGTGATTTGGCTATTGCCAATGGCAAACGCATTCTATTGTGCGCCCATCAATTTTTCCCGCATTTTTCTGCTGGAACAGAAGTGCTTACCTTGTCGACCGCTCAAGCGTTAAAAGAAGAAGGTTATGCGGTAGAAATTGTAACTGCACAGCTTGGGGCGCAAGATACGCTGAGAACCCGCTCCTATAATCACAAGGGCTTCACAGTACATCAGTTGGAGATTCCTTACATCGCAGGAAAATTCTCCAGCACAATTGTAGTGAACGAATACAACAACCCATCGGTATACACGCCATTCAAGAATCTGCTCGAGCAGATCAAACCGGATCTGGTGCACTTCTTCCATCTCAAGAATCTGACTTTATCGGCGCTTCAGGCCTGCATTGATAGCAAGATTCCGACGGTGTACACGCCCACAGATTATTGGATCAACTGTCGCTCCTGCCAGTTGGTTAAGCCATGGGGCAAAAATGAATGCCCCGGGCCAAGCTTATTGGCCGGAAACTGCCTCAAACACATAGTCGTGAACAACAGAAGGGGTATTGTTAGAAAGATTTCAGCGATGACTCCTCAGCTCCTGTTTTCAACAATAGTGGCCCTTGCCCCCGCGTTTGTAAGAACACGACTGAGGAGTGCCGCTCAGGCGATGACCGATTTACGCGATCGAGAACAGACCATTTCCCAAGCGCTGCTCAAAATCGACCAGATCCTCCCGCCGACCCAATTTATAGAGAATTTGCTCATCAGTGCCGGGGTCCCACAACAGAAGATCAGACGACTAAAATACGGGATTCAGCCTCCGATCATTTACCCGGTCGCGCCGGACTTGATCAATACAGCGAAAAAACGCGCTGCAATCGGCTTCATTGGAACGCTGTCTGATCATAAAGGCTGCCATGTACTTATACAGGCAATCAAATTAATCCCCAATATCGATGCCGACTTTCTAATTTACGGCGACATTCAACAAAACCCTGATTACCTGAAAAAGCTAAAGTCTATTTCTCAAGGCGACCCCCGAATACGCTTCGTGGGAACTTTCCCTCATGAAAATATCGGCAATATTTTGAGCACATTGGATGTACTCGTCATACCCTCAACCTGGAGGGAAAACGCTCCATTGGTTCTTTTGAATGCTTTGGCTTGTGGCACCCCTGTGATTGCCAGCGATGTAACAGGCATAACTGAATATCTTGGAGAGGAGGACAATGTAACCGTCTTCAAGCCTGGGAACGCCCAAGAGCTGGCCCAACAGCTTAAGTCGTACCTTGCATTGGGTGGTGAGCCAGCCCACAATCGGGGCGCAGGAAGGATAGCGGGTGAACCACTGCACGCCTATGTCAGCGTACTGTCGGGCGTTTATGCGGACCTCATCCAAATCTCATGAAAAATTGGAATAAATTATGAAGTACGTAATCTTTGGCGGCGGGGGCTTCATCGGCTCGAACATAGCAGACAAGCTCCTCGAAGAGGGGCACAGCCTGCGTATTTTCGAGCGACCACGTGTCCCGCCGTACCGCACGTTTGAATCCCATGAGGACGTTGAATGGATCTCTGGAGATCTTCAGAGCAAACACGACCTTGAAGAAGCAATCCGGGGCGTAGATGGCGTACTCCACCTGGTATCTACTACCCTACCTAAATCGTCTAACGATGATCCAATTTATGACATTCAAACTAATGTCATCGCAACTCTAAACATGCTGAATGTCATGGTAGAGCAAAAAGTAGAGCAGATCGTCTTTATTTCATCTGGAGGAACGGTTTATGGCAAACCTATCCAGTGCCCACTACCGGAAAGTCACCCTACCGATCCAGAAGTTTCTTACGGCATCAGCAAACTGACTATTGAAAAATATCTATATCTGTATAAGAAGCTTCACAATATCAAACCGGTAATTTTAAGGGTTGCCAACCCTTATGGTGAAAGACAAAGAATTGAAACTGCACAAGGAGCAATCGCCGCCTTTGTTAGCAGAGCTACAGCAGGAAAAGCGATAGATATATGGGGTGATGGTTCAGTCACAAGAGACTATATATACATAAAAGATATCGCCAATGCTTTTTCAAAAGCCCTTCAATACAAAGGTTCAGAAACAATTTTCAATATTGGCTCAGGTGAAGGAACTTCACTCAACACCTTGATCGGGCTTATTGAGAGCATAACTCACAACGTGGTGGAATGTAATTTCTCACCCGCAAGAGCTTTTGATGTTCCCATCAATGTACTTGATTGCTCACTTGCAGAAAGAGAACTGAACTGGAAGGCAGAGTTCAGCCTTCACGAAGGTTTAACACAAACAATAAACTGGTACATTGATAGCCTGAAATCTACCGGAAAATAATATAACGCTTAATATCCAAACGGGGTAAGAAGCAATCTTTACCCCGCTTTACAAATCAATATCAAGAACACTATTTCGGGTTGTAGTAACCACTGCATGCACGAAACAATACGGCCAAAACTGCAAAATTCCCCTTCATGCCGTTAATTTTTGTCGGAACTTTGCCGACAGGGTAACGCCTTACCGTTGCCAACTCTTTGCACCAAAATCCGAGTTTGGGGGCTATATAACTCAGATAGGCAAGCAGTTCATATGTCATAAAGACACTACGAAATGGTGAAATTCTAGTATCCAAGAGCATTTTCCGACTATAAGCGCGGAAACCTTGAGTAGTGTCGGTCCATTTAAACCCTGAAGAAATACTTAGTAAGGGTGCATGAATCAGCCGGATGGCCAGATCTCTGGATTTCGGCGTATTTTCAGCAAGTCCCCCCTCCAGAAATCTGGACGCTTGAACGAAATCAACTCCTTTCTCCAGCTCGCTAATGAATCTCGGGATCGCTTCTGGATCATCCTTATCATTACCGTCGATAGTTACAATTCCGTCATAGCCCTGATCAAGAGCGAAAGCATATGCGCAACGTAACTGCGCACTCAGCTTCCCTGGACCGCGCTTGATCAACAAACCGCGAACGTTATTATTATGCAAAAACTCTAGAGCGAGAGAGTTATCCGTACTCCCACCATCCACAATAATGACATCTGCGATCTCACTGATATTCAGATGTGTCATTCTTTCAAGAAGATTTCTAATTCGATCACCTTCGTTAATGACGGGAATCACAACACACCAAGGTTTTACACGCCCCTGCCAAAAGGCTTCCTCGTACGCCGGCACCTCCCAACTGAAACGCTCATCAACCATTTTGTCTACTTTCATGTTCGTTATTACCATTAAGTCGAGCGAAGTGTGATCAAAAACACACCGACAATTACTAATACTATTCCAGCTATTGTAGTGGTATGAAACGGCTCTCTAAAAATAACCACAGAGGAAACAGCGACCGTTGCAACTGCACCGGCTGTAAGAACAGGGTGCGCTATATTCAGTGGTAGGCGCGCTAGCGCGGCTGCATACAACAGGAATGCAGCGCCGTACAATCCCAAGCCAAGCCAAAATGGCCAGTTCGCCAACGCCGCGAGCGGGTCAGTAAACGAAGGAAACTTACGCGGCGCCATCATGGCCATTTTAATTAATACACTGGCGGATGCATTAGACAAAATCCCTACGATCAAAATAAGCCATTTCATGATAAACATCCGGAGATATTTTCTCGATAGCAACCGACAGCAATGCCCAAGGCACGCTCAATCGATACAATATTTGGCTCGTTTTTTTGACCTAACATCTCGATACAGACTATATGTTTCGGTAAGTAATCGTGAAGTGCACGGCTCATCACTTTATGGTCAGTGGCACCATCGCCAAGCGGGACCAGGTTGGGCTCACTGGAGTGAACATGGCCAATCAGATCAGCAAACTGCTCCAAAGCCGTTGAGGGCTGTTCACGAGTAATCGTCAACGCTCCAGTATCAAACTGCATCTTGATGAATGGATGATCGACTTCGCGGACGACCTGCGCGGTTTCAGCACTGGTTACCATATAGTTTGCACCATAGCAGACAGGGTTCGGCTCCAGGCATAGAGTGGTGCCATACTCTCCGGCTACGTCTCCGAGTTTTCGGAAAAAAGGAATTGCAATTGAGGCGGCTTCCGCATCCGTTAATCCGCTGCGATCCCTGTTTTTGGGGGATCCAAAAACCAAATGCTTTGCACCCAGCCCTTCCCCGATCCGGCATATATTAGACAGATGCTTGATCATCTCACTTCTACTTTCATCTGTGCCGAATACATTTAATCCGGTAGTTCCGAAAAGCAAGGACTGCATGCCGACTATTTCAATGCCCCTAGAATTCCACCAATCTCTGACACTCGATATGTCTGAACTTCGAGCTTTGGCTGGTTCCGAAAAATACTTACTCGGAGCCACATCTATAGCATCAACCGAAAACCTGTTCAATATACTCGCAACAGCTTCGTCGTGTTCAACGCTCCAAGCTATATTTGAAATGGAAATCCTCATAGAGCAGACCCCTTGGTCTTTGGCTCGGATTGCGCGTAAGCTCTGACCGCCTGAATTGTTTCACGATAACTATATTGATAATTACTTTTCACACCGAAAAGACTAGCATGTATAGTTCGCATATCGTAAACAGGGGATGGCTTATCATTAGTATTCTGAAATTCCACGCCGAAACCGGATTTTGATATATCACCAACCGATATGGGAGCAGCTGTCAGATGAACAAGCTTTAGATTTGCATTAACTGCTATCGATATATCGTACCAAAGGTTAACCATAGGATAAAATTGAAAAACCGCATTACTGTCGATAGACTCAACATTATTATTATTCAAAAAATCATAAATAACATTTTTTCGCAACCCCGGTCCTACTAAGCCAGGCAACCTTACAATCAGGTGGTTGGAAAACTGTTCTTCTACAAATTTCTCAAGTAGCCGTCTATGAAGACCATAGGGATGAAGGTCAATCTCGTTAATCTGTGTATTTTCATCGACAGCTACTGCATGCATGAAAACATCTACTGTACTTATCAAAATAAATTTTTTACATTTTAAGCTCTTGAGAATATCAATAAGCCCCAGTATGTTTTCTAGGTCAGCTTCAGGTCGGGAGTTGGCAATCCATTTTTGCGCAGGTGCGCCGGCGCAAACAACAGTGTCAAATTCCTTACCCTGAATTTCAGCAATATTCGTGGAGCGATAAAGAAAATCAAAATGGGTTTGATTTTGCAGTGTTCCTCCGACGAAACCACTGTAACCGATAAGTGCATTAGCCATTCTACCCTCCATTTAAGAAACATTGACCTTCATTACCGAACCTCAATAAGATTCGGGTAGCCATCAAGACTTGGACTTAAGGTCTTACCACTAACTGTCACATTAATAAATTGATCGCTATATTCCAGCGCAGTAACTTTACGAAAGCCAGAGGCGGAAAAATTCAGTCCAACATCAAGAAATAGAGACTGTCTATTTGAAAAATTATTTTTAACGAAAAACCGAACTCCAGAAACTCCATTAACCCAGTTCAAGTCCGTCATATTAAATGCAACGATTTTTTTATTGTTTGCCTGCTTATCAAGAACCATTGAGTCACGCCAAATGATATTTATGGAATTACCCAAAACGGTATACTGGCCAAAATCAATTTTTTCGACACTGTAATTTGGCAGTTTTACCAGGGCCGCGCACGATGCCGCATATTTTGAGGGCCACAACGGCGAGGGCAATTCAAAGCGCTTCCATTCGAAATCCAGATTTTCATATTGATTGGGACTTGATGACGCGCCATTTTTGTATACATGCAGATAAAATGTCTTACTTGTGTCTAACTGACTGCAATCGTGGGAGTAAAAAGCCAACTCTCCTTGCTGGGTGACTTTCACCATTATACCTACCGAAGTTTTAATCTCACGACCAGGATCCGCCAGTAGATTCGCGAAAGTCTCCTCGAACAACGTTCCACGCTCGTAATTCGCCCCGAACACCACCATCAAAAGCAGTACTAAAATATGACAAACCAATAACGCAGGCTTATAAAATGAGCGCTGCTTCGCCGATTGCCACAGATCCTGAACACAAAGAATTAGACAAGAGATCGTAATATACGCTAACGCTTGAACAAAACCAAAATACCACAGCACGTAGTTTAATTGAGTGTGGATATAAGAGTGGCCTTTAGCTAAGACCAGCCAAGATGCAGAAGCAGCAAAAAACACTAAAAACACAACACTGTTCTTTGCGCAAAACTTCCGACTGGAAATAGATACATAAAGAAGGCCCGCCAAAGATATCAGTATCAGCCACTTAAAAGCAGCACCAGGCAAGTAAAAGAAAAGCTGAGTTTCCCAGACATTAATATAGCGCTGCACTACATCAAATGGAGAGCTTTGAAGCGATGCTTTGAAAACATCATCAAAAGTAGATGGATCACCGTAGGTTCGTCGCTTCACATCTTGCTCGAAAATGTTCTGCAGACCAGCGACGATAGTATCTCCACGCATTCCAGCATGAAGCAATAGTGCAAAAATAAAACCAACCACGCAAAACGAAAACGTTAATAAAAAGAACTTCAGATTGCGACGACAATCAGATTCTTGCCTACTAAAAAACGGTGCAACGATAAATATGGAACAGGCAAATAGAGTAATCGCCGAAAGATATTCATATCCCGCCAAGCTCTTTATAAAAACTGCCAAACCTGTCAGTACGCAGTAGGCCAGTCTTTTGGCATTCCCAATAGACTTGTATGCTAAAGCTGAAAAAACTGCTGGTAAAAACCAAAGCACCGGAACCCAATAAAGATTTCTGGCAAATGCAACGACCCATGGAGAGCTAATCATTACGACAAAAAAAACCAATGCAAAGCGACTACTGTAGACTTTCGAATACAATAGTGAAAGAACACCAACAACTAAAGCAAACAATACAGAATTAATAAGTTGCAACTTATCGATGCTATCAAGACCAAGCAAAGCATATGCCGTTGAAAAGAAAAGTCCCTGAATACCATATTGCGATTTGTAGGGTGAAAAATATATATCTTTACCAGACGCATCTCCGGCAAATACAGGATAAGCGTCCAGCATATTTTTTGCGTAATCAAATTTCTGCCCAATCGAGATAAAACCTATATGGGCACCATCTTTGGCAAGTCCGGAGTTATCAGCCGTAATCCCCCCTAGGATTAACGCCTGAGACCCCTTGTCGAAATTATCAAAAAAATACTGGTCGGAGAATTTGAAATAATTAAACTGATAGCTGAACGTGGCCACGACCACCATAAAAAATAAAGCTAAAAGATTGAACTTATTCTTAGTCAAGATGTTCAGCATCGAGCTTCTCCAGCACATCATAGATATTATCGATTTTTCCACCAAGTATTGAAAAGCATCTCGGTAAGTCTTCATATTTCTCGAACAAGATTGGACGACCGTCATCACTTTCGTTTTTCATCAAGATCGTCTTTACTTCAAACAATGATTCAACGTACTGCGCCTTTGAAAGCGACGGAAGATACCTGGACACGTCTCGCACCATACGGTCTACTTGTGAAATCCGCGGATAATCGCTGAGTTTTTCATAAGGACTTATCCCGGGTTCATCACGCCATTGAAGGTGTGGCGTGTATCGAACGTGAGATAACGTATGAAGCCCTTTTGCGGGGAAAGGCATTAACGAAAAAAAAGGCCCATCCATCACGGTGATACCCAAATCTGCCAGAGGAGCAGGCATTTTCATGAGCGCCATTTCGGTAATTTCCTGCTTCAACTCCGTTTTTACACCTGGAAAATCACCCTTCAATTGGTTTATCCCGCTATAACTGCAATTGAAAATATATCGACTTGATAATACTTTACGCTCTCCGCCCGTATCGCAAATCGCGATGGAGAGTTCTCCGGATGTTGCCTTGGAGATGGATGCCACTTGGGTATCAAGCAACAGGTCAACCCCTGACTCTAACAGTTCAAGCCGTGCTTTATTGGCAATCAAAGTTGAGTTGAAAGCATACTCCTTGACCAAGTAAACATCTTCAATCAGCCGAGGTTCAAATAGCTTGCGCATTGCCGGATCGGCTGTTTGTATTTCCGCACCAATATCGGTACAGAAACGAACAAATTGCTTTGCGGTGACTTTTGAGTTTCGTCGAGAAATAGCGTACAGCTTTGTGAACTCTTGATTTACGGCTTCAGGCCAATCTCGCACAAATTTTGGCAAATTCAGGCGGCTGCGGTAAGCGGTAGTGAAGCTTCGCGGATAATGATAGCCATTGTGCACACGCGCTTGATTATTGTAAGAAGCTCTTTGGAGAAGAGACGATTCTCTTTCTACTAAAAGCACTCTTTTAAATCCGCGATTTTTTGCAAGATAGATAGCGATGGCACAGCCATAAAAGCCGCCACCAATAATTACTGCGTCGAAATCCGTTTCAGACATTGGCATTATCAACTTGCTCATCATCTGAATTTGCGTTTCGTTTGGAATAGGCGGACACTTCTTCTATGTTCAACTTTTCACGGCGCGTAACTTTCGAACTCGTCATTTCCTGAGCCACATGATATAGCGGTGCTTCGTTAGAAAGGCTCGCCATATGCAGGATATATTCGCCAAGCACAAGCAGCACTAAAGAAATCAGGAAAAACATGCCTGACTGTTGAAGCGAGACACTAATCCACCCTGGAGCAACATCAGTTTTAAACAAGCCTACTGCAATAACATAAACACAATAAAGTAAATTCGCCATCGCCCCAAACAAGGAGAGAGAAGTGACAAGTCGCATAGGTGCTCTGGTAGTGGATACCAACAATCGCATCCCTCTATCAATACTTTCTGCCAGTCGTTTTGGCTGAGATGCCTTAGGTGGCGCGCTATACGAAAGTCGAACCTGTGAAAACCCTCCCGTCGCCGGCAGATGGCGATATGTCATGGCTGACTGAGGATGTTGCAAAATAAAATTAATTACCTTCTTGCTCAACAGCCTAAACTGCGGCGCCTCTTTAGCAAGGTGAACTCCGTTGAAATGATTGTACATACCATGAAAAACGGCGAAAGCTGCTCGGTATGCGAGGCTATGAGTAGGTTTTTTCTCGTTATTTGCAAAGACGACATCAACTCCATCAATTGCCTTTTGCAGCATTGATGGCAAAAATTCTATACTATCGACAAGCGGATCAATTACTGCGACATAGTCACCCAAAGCACTTTCTAGCCCAACCCACGACGCAGTATCTGAATCGACTTCTTTTGTCAGTGCGTAAACTTGCAGATTGGCAATGCCATCTTCACTTGTCAGTCGCTTCATTACTGAAATGCTTTCATCTTCAGAAGCATTATCTACAATAATAATCTCGTAATCACGCACGACTTCAGAGACTACACTAGTAGCATCCGTGATAATCTTTTCAAGATCCAGCGCTTGATTCCTGACGACAAAAACAACAGAAACAAAACAAGGAAAAAAACTCATACCATCGCCCCTCTAAAGCCCACAAAAAAATCAACTTCCAAGTCACCCTTTTGTTATCGTTGCTGCAATTGTCGCCCCTCCGAGCAGCAAAGACTTTTCAAGATCAAATTTCAGCTCCCCCGATTCACAGCCCGGAGGCAACAGACAAAGAAAAAGAGAATTTTATCTCGCAAACGGCGACGACACTTCCAGGCATGCAGGGATAGCGTCAGAAACTCCAACCTTCCCATCATTTTCCATGAACTGAAAAATGGATGTTGGTTCATACCCACTAGCGCAGCTATTAACCTGACCTGTGAAAACCACCAACCATCCTGAATGGTTTTATATCTTGAAATAAGCGACTTTATCCCAGCATTCGCACCGACCTGATTCCTTTCATGCTGTCGATAGCGCAGTGTTGAGCGAGGATCGATAAACCATTCAAACCCCCTGCTTCGGGCAAACGCATAAACATACCAATCATGCAGGGAAACAGATTGAAGTTTTTCCCAACTCTGCAGCATTAATGCCTTTAACGGGTCGGCGACTTTCCGGCTCATCAAATAAGTACAGCCCGGACCCGCGGCCTCAAATAGATAATCCCACTCGACCTGAGGTTGCGCCTTGTCCAACAAGAGAGTTTTGCCGCTTGGCCAAAATGCGGTCACGTTACTGGAATACGCATCAACATTATGACTCTGAAGCATCCGGACAGAGTGATCGAGCTTGTTCGTATCCCAGATATCATCCTGATCAGAAAACGCTACGTAGTCATAGCCTTCAAAACTAACGTCGCGAATCAGACGGAAAAAGTTACGGGCAGCGCCTCCGAACTTCTCGGAGACAGGCAGGAGAACCACCTCGGTATGCTCGGCTGCACAAGCGGCGCACCACTGCTCGGTACCATCAGAGGAAGGGTCGACACTGATGTAAATTGTCAGGTCCACCGCCGTCTGGTGGCGGATTGACTCAATCTGTTCCTCTAACCAGTGCACGCCATTATAAGCCGCCAGTAAAACAGCGATTCGGGGTTTTACTGGCATATGGTTTTTTCGAGCACTCACGAAACATCCTTTGCATCAAATCGCTATTTTCAGCGATTAGTTGGTTCCAAGAGTTTCTGCAAGTACTGTCCGTATCCCGTCTTCTTCAGCGCATCAGCCTGCGCACCCAGCTGCTCAGCATTGATCCAGCCATTGTGGTACGCGATCTCCTCCAGGCAAGCCACCTTGAGCCCCTGACGCTGCTCGATGGTGTGTACGAAGTGGCTGGCTTCAAGCAGCGAATCGTGTGTACCTGTATCGAGCCAAGCGAACCCACGACCGAGCATTTCAACACTCAGTGTCTTTCTCTCAAGATACGCACGGTTGACGTCAGTGATTTCCAACTCACCGCGCTCCGATGGCTTGATGCTCTTCGCAATCTCGACGACATCGTTATCGTAGAAATAAAGACCGGTCACGGCGTAGTTGGATTTTGGCTTGAGCGGTTTTTCTTCAATACTCAGAGCACGACCCGTTTTGTCGAATTCGACAACACCGAAACGCTCTGGATCGGACACGTGATAACCGAAGACCGTAGCACCTTTCTGCTGAGTAGTTGCCGAACGCAAATTATCCGAGAAATGCTGACCATAGAAGATATTGTCGCCAAGAATCAGGCAGCAAGGGTCTTTGCCGATGAATTCTTCACCGATGATGAAGGCTTGAGCCAGACCATCCGGGCTAGGCTGCTCGGCATAGGTAAGCTTGATACCGTAGAGGCTGCCATCACCCAACAACTTGCGGAAACATGGCAGATCTTCCGGTGTGGAGATGATCAGAATTTCACTCATTCCCGCCAGCATCAGTACAGATAGCGGATAGAAGATCATCGGCTTGTCGTAGATCGGCAGCATCTGCTTCGACACGCCAAGGGTTAACGGATGCAGGCGTGTGCCCGAGCCGCCAGCGAGGATGATGCCTTTACGATTTGTCGTAATCATTTGTTCAGAACTTCCCTAAGCATTCGGGTTACACCACTTTGCCAATCCGGCAAGTGTAGAGAAAAATTGTCACGCAGCTTCTGAGTATTCAGTCGCGAATTCAGCGGCCGACGCGCGGGCGTGGGATAAGCGGAGGAATCAATCGGATTGACCACCTTGACGGCGAGTTCCTCGCCATTACCCCTCGCAAATGCAATCACATGGCTGGCGTAGCCGTACCAGGACACTTCGCCACTCGCTGCGAGGTGATACACACCTGACAGCTCTGGCCGCTCCGCAGCCTGGCGGATGGCCAGCGCGGTGACATCGGCAATCAGATCAGCTCCTGTAGGGGCGCCGACCTGATCATCAATCACGTTCAACGTTTCACGGTCTTTAGCCAGGCGCAACATGGTCTTTGCAAAGTTATTGCCGCGAGCGGCATACACCCAGCTCGTGCGAAAAATCAGATGCTTGCAGCCCGACGCAATGATCGACTGCTCCCCAGCCAGCTTACTTGCGCCGTATTGATTCACCGGGGCGACAGGATCTGACTCCTGCCACGGCTTGGAGCCTTGGCCATTGAAGACATAATCAGTCGAGTAATGAATCAACCAGCCCCCCAGAGCCTTGGCTTCCTCCGCCATGAGCTGGCTGGCTTGAGCATTCACGCGATCGGCCAGCACCGCCTCCACTTCAGCCTTGTCGACAGCAGTATAAGCTGCAGCGTTGACAATGATGTCTGGCTTGAGCTTTCGAATTGTGACGCGAAGCGCCTCCAGATTGGACAAGTCGCCGCATAATCCATCATCGGCATGGCGATCAAGCGCTATCAGCTCGCCCAGTGGCGATAGCGAACGCTGCAGCTCCCAACCTACCTGGCCATTTTTGCCCAACAGGAGAATTTTCATGCCTTGTCAGAGCGATCTGCGTAGTTCTGATCGATCCATTGCTGATAGGCACCGCTCTTCACGTGCGACACCCACTCAGAGTTATTCAGATACCACTCAACTGTTTTGCGGATACCTGTTTCGAAGGTCTCTTCTGGCGTCCAGCCCAGCTCGCGCTGGATTTTGCTGGCGTCGATGGCATAACGCTGATCATGACCCGGGCGATCCTGAACGTAGGTGATCAGGCTCGCGTGCGGGCGGTGTGCGGAATTCGGGCGCAATTCATCGAGTAGTGCACACAGTGTATTAACTACTTCAATGTTTTGTTTCTCGTTATGGCCGCCGATGTTGTAGGTCTCACCGATGACGCCTTCTGTAACAACCTTGTACAGCGCGCGAGCGTGATCTTCGACATACAACCAATCGCGAACCTGATTACCTTTGCCATAGACAGGCAGCGGCTTGCCTTCCAGGGCATTGAGAATGATCAACGGGATCAATTTCTCGGGGAAGTGGCAAGGACCATAGTTATTCGAGCAATTGGTGACCAGCGTCGGCAAACCATATGTACGAGCCCAGGCGCGGACCAGGTGATCGGAACTGGCTTTACTGGCCGAGTACGGCGAGCTTGGCTGATACGGGGTGGTTTCCGTGAAGAGATCTTCCGGGCCTTCCAGATCGCCGTAAACTTCATCCGTCGAAATATGGTGGAAGCGGAAAGCGGCCTTGCGGGCATCATCCAGCGCCGCCCAGTAATGGCGCGCGGCTTCCAGCAAGGTGTAAGTACCGATGATGTTGGTCTGGATGAACTCGGAAGGACCGGAAATAGAGCGATCTACATGGGACTCTGCCGCCAAGTGCATGATTGCATCCGGTTGATGCTCCTTCAGAACGCGGTCGATCTGCTCACGATCGCAGATATCGACGCGCTCAAATGTGTAACGCGAGTTTCCGCTGACTTCGGCCAGCGACTCAAGGTTACCGGCATACGTCAGCTTGTCGACGTTTACCACTGCGTCGGTAGTATTGGAGATGATATGACGGATAACAGCTGAGCCGATAAACCCGGCGCCGCCGGTTACTAGAATTTTCACGCGAAACCATACCCTTGAGTTGCTGACAGGGCTGCCAACCGAGCGCTGTCTAATCCATGAATGCAAAAGCCATCAGCTAGCTGTGACTTCTGACAGAGTCAGTCTGTACCGATGTGGGAATACGTCACTATCGGACAAGCACAGCATTTTACAGCTTAATGAACGTTTTACTAATGGATATAGACAAGCTGTGGCTAAAGTTTAGTTCGCCTTTCCTTCCATGTTGCAATCAGACCAGACGCTTGCGTAAGGCCCTGGACGAACGTCCCAGAAACCAGCCAAAAACCGGCCCGATCAGCATACCCACCAGAAATGCACCAACCGCAATCACTGATATAGGAAGTTGTGGTCCTGCCCAACCAAGAAATAACAGGGAGACCGATTGCTGATTTTCGAGAACGAACGCAAGGATCGCCAATACAACCAATAGAATTAAAACTGAAAACAAAATGCGCTTGAGATTACTCATGAGCGGCTCCTCGCATAACGGTGACCGTCAAACCCCCTCCTCCTCTTCTTCATTCACGCGATCTCTCAGCTCTTTGCCTGGCTTGAAATGCGGAACGAATTTTCCATCAAGGCTGACGGACTGGCCGGTTTTCGGGTTACGCCCCACACGCGGCGCACGATAGTGCAAGGAAAAGCTGCCAAAACCACGGATCTCGATGCGATCGCCGGTGGCCAGGCATTGGGACATTTGTTCAAGCATAGTCTTGATGGCCAGCTCCACATCCTTGGATGAGAGCAGCCCCTGATGGGTGACAATTCGTTCGATCAACTCCGACTTCGTCATATTTTTCCCTTCTTTTTCAAGCAGCTAGATCAGCGCTTGAAAGGTTTTAGCACGCCCTGAAGATTTTGAACAGCCCAGGGCTTGACATATCTTTCCGCTCGCCGAAACGCCCATTTTCAGGGCATCGGATCGCAAGCAGGCCAACGCTCACTCACCGACAAATCACCAGCATTGTTCGAGTTACGTAACCGGCAGGATTAAAGCCAAAGGGAAACTCATCCTCATCCCGGGCATAATCAGATCGCGTAATCACCTTATAACCCGCACCCTTGCACTCCTTGGCTGCGCGCTTCTGACACCTCTCCCAGCCCGACCCCAAACCCGAGCAATCGACTTCGATGCCGCTAACTCCGCGCACCGCATGGGTCTTGGCGCTGGTAGTACACCCTGCCAACACCAACACACCCAACAGAACTATAAACTTGTTCATTCACATCCTTATGCCAGGCACCTGCCCGACTACTGCGATCTTCAGACTAAGCCTAGACGCGAATAGACGATTGATCCGATTAAAGAAACAGACCGCCGCACAAAGGGAATGGTTTCACCGGGACAACGCACAGCATGACGCCAAATAAATCACAGTGTCTAGTCCTGAAATAGGTTTACACCTGTTTCAGCCTCAAAACGCCCGATGCACCGCATCGGGTGTTTTGTATTTCAGCGACAGATGAGGCCGCTCGT